>CAYUTH010000090.1:0-9620 GCA_964447485.1 uncultured Candidatus Cloacimonadota bacterium
AAGCCGATCCCGCAAAATTGAAACACAGAAATGCCTTTAATGTGACCGCAATGAGCTTCGATCCGGAAAAGATCGCTACTTCGATAAAGAAGGTCATTCCCGAATTTGTGTTGGAGTATGATGTCGATCCGGTACGCCAGGCGATCGCCAACTCGTGGCCTAATTCTATGGACGATTCTGCAGCCCGTGAAGAATGGGGCTGGAAACCGGATTATGACCTCGAAGCAATGACAAAAGACATGCTCGAAGTCTTATCAAAAAAATTGAAATAAAAAATATAAAATATATTTGGAGGAATAAATGCCAGTAAACAGATTGAAAACTGCGCTTGAAAAGGAACTGAAAGAGTTAAGAGAAACAGGCAGAGATAAGGGCGCCGAAATGGTGATCACAGATGTGATAAAACCCGAAGGCAAGTTTGGACCCCGCTACTGCATCAAGGGTGCCGGAGATAAAAAGTTCATAAAGATGAACTCGAATTCCTATCTTGGAATGTCACTCAACCCCGAGGTAATAAAAGCTGAGGAAAAAGCAGCCGAAAAATACGGTGTCGGACCCGGCGCGGTTCGGTTCATCAGCGGAACCTATACTCCGCATATCGAGCTGGAAAAGAAACTTGCGGAATTCCACGGAAGAGAAGCAGGCATGATATTCAGCTCTGCGTATGTGACAAGCATGGGTGTGATATATCCCCTCATGACCAAAGAAACCGTGGTGGTCAGCGACGAACTGAATCATAACTGTATCATTCAGGCGATCCGGCTGTCCCGCCCGGCTGCAAAGCTGATCTGGAAGCACAATAATATGGAAGACTTTGAGGTGCAACTGCAGGAAGCTATCGGCAAAGGAAAGCGCTGCATGGTTATTACTGACGGCATCTTCAGCATGCGCGGCGATAATGCCCCGCTTGATAAGATCGTGGAATTGTGCAAAAAGTATGATGATAAATTCGAAGAAGGAATTGTATGTATTGTTGATGATTCTCACGGCGTTGGCGCACTCGGGAAAACCGGACGCGGAACCGAAGAATATTTGAACACAAAGGTCGATGTGCTCGTCGGAACCATGGGTAAAGCATTTGGTGTAAACGGTGGATATGTGGTGACCTCCAAAACGATCCTCGACTACCTTAGAGAAAAAGCCCCGATGTATATTTATTCCAATCCGGTTACGAACTCTGAAGCAGCGGCAGTGCTGAAAGTGCTGGAAATAATCAATTCACCGGAAGGATTGGTACGACTTGCACACCTTGCCGAAATGACGGCAAAATTCCAGAATGGTTTGATCGATCTTGGGTATGAAACCATCGAAGGACCTCATCCTGTGGTACCGCTCATGGTGAGAGACACTCCCAAAACAGCAGAACTCGTGAGATACCTGACAGAAAACGGCGTCCTTGCTACAGGATTGAACTTCCCCGTGGTGCCAAAAGGTGATGAGGAGATCCGATTCCAGGTAAACGCAGACCATACTGAAGCTGATATTGATTATGTGCTTGGCGTTTTGAAAAAGTATAAAGATACACACTAATACCACTTAATCAGATAAACGAAAAGCCCTGACGAAATGTCGGGGCTTTCTTGTGAGGGGTTAATCATAAAACCCCGAGTTAAAACTCGAGGTTATTCAAATTTACCGTCTATTATGCCCGTCCTTAATGTTATGTACGTTAGCTGTGCACGAAAATGAGAACCAGTGCGGCAAAGGACATTTTTCGATCACGTTCTATGAAGAAAAATTTTTATAGTTGTTCTCACTTTGGTAATAACTTTCATTCACTAGAAATTTTCTCTAATTGTTCGCCCGGGTTCACTACCCTTAATCACGAAGGTATGCAGTTATTACTTCGAAGATATTTACCTCACCTATTATTCTCATTTCTGAGTCAAGCACCGGCAGTTCATTGATCTTTTCCCGTAACAGTATACTTATCATATCTGATATTTTTGTTGAATCATACACATAATAGAAATCACGTGTGAGTATGTCCTCAAGACGCTCTTTTGAGAAAATGCTCATTGGCACATATTCTGAGTTGCTTTGCCAGACCGTTTCATACGGGAAAAGATATTCAATGACATTGTTTACATGTATGGAACCAATCATTTTGCCCTCTTTGTTTGTAACGTAAATATGAGATGTATGGTGTTTTTCAATAAGTTTTTTTAGTGCATCCTTTATTGTTGCTTCAATTGTAACAATGACAGGATTTTCAATGATGTCCTTGCGGATATCGCCCACATTGAGTTTTCCAAAAGGTTGTTTGGGCATCTTAAGCTCCTTCTTATTTCTGTTTAATGCAACTAATGAATATGCTGCATCTGATTTTTTAACAATTCATTTCGAATTGTACTTTTGATAATAGCCTTGGAGACGATTCCCTTCAATCTTTCATCTTTATCGACTACCAGAATATTTGTAACATCAAGCTGTTCCATAGTCGATAAAACATCTTGGAGGGATTGGTTGGATTGTAACAGGGCTTTAGGTTTTGATGTAATGTCTCCGGCTATAAGCCAGTCCCATGTCGTGTCTTTAAACATAATGTCCCGTAGTTCATTGAGACCGATTATGCCCTCAACGACGTTTTGATCATCCACAACCGGTATAATGTCCGAGCTGCTTCGAGAAAATTCTGACAGTACTTCTCCCATGGGCATCGAGATATTAACTTTGATTTGAGTCAAAAGCGGGACGTCGGAGATGTGTAGAGACGCGGCAACATCTTCTGCAAGAATATTGCGGTTTAGTTCTCCTGCCTTTTTAGCCGCCATCTTAACCATTGCCGGTCCAATGATCTGTACGATAAAGGTGGTGGTCGTAATGCCAAATATGATGACATCCCCAAGAGGGAGTCCGGCAGCGACTTCAATGCCTTCCAGCTTTTGGGCAGCCATAATTGAAAGTCCAACCGCAACACCTCCCTGAGCAAGAAGCCCCATTCCCCCATAGCGCGAAACAATTTTATTTGCGCCCGAAATACGACCTCCGATCCAAGTTCCAAATATTTTTCCGAAACTACGAGCCACCACGTATGCTCCAATGATTCCCCATAACCATAATGGCATTGCCTGAAGGCTGAGTCTCGCTCCAACGAGCACAAAAAATAGAACATAGATTATCGTTGAAAATGCTTTAAACCGACCAGAAAGGTTTTCATACCGGTTGGAATCACGATTCGCAACGGTTATTCCTGCCGCCATTGAGACGAGTATGACATCCATCGAGTAGAAGTCTGCCATACCAGTTGCTACCATCAGCAATCCGATCGTAGAAGCTGTCGTGGCATCAAGAGATGAGGAATGTTTCAGGATTGATGAGATGATAAGCCCCACCACTATACCCAGGGCAATGGACCCGAATAACTCGATGCCAACATGCAGAAGTTGAATACCAATATTCGCATGCCCCTGACCGAGAAGCTCCGCAACGCCACTCCCCAATCCGTACAGTGTCATTGCGAGTGCGTCATCAAGAGCAACAATTGCCGTGAGAGTTGTTGTGAGGATTCCTGCACTACGGTATTCCCATAGAACAGCGATTGTCGAGGCAGGATCTGTTGCTGAAGCAATCGCCCCAAAAACAACACCAGTGGCAAAAGAAATAGCAATACTACCGCTTATCATATATATAATTCCGGTTATGGCAGAGGTGACCAAAATAAACGATAGCAATCCTTCTCCCAGAAGAATGGCGGTAAACTGTTTGCCGTATTTCTTCATGGTTTCGAATTTAATTTCTCCACCAACGAGGAATCCTATTACTGCCAAGCAGAAAAGATTCACCGGCGCCAGCTTTACGATGTCGGCAGGTTTGATAATGTGGAACCCGCTACTTCCCAGAATTATTCCCGCCGCCATGTATCCAAGCACCTGAGGTATCTTTATACGCTTAAAAACAATCGCGGTCAATATTCCGCCGAAAACTCCTACTCCCAGAAGTACTAATACGCCGGAACTATTGAAAAGGATTTCGCTCATTAAACTGCATCCAATATAGAATACACTTCGGCACCGGTCTTGCACGAGAGTAACTTCATTTTCGTATTTTCATCTTGTAATATTGATACAATCTTTGATAAGTGCTGTATGTACTCGGTATGTTGATTTCTTCCAGCGATAATCATGATAACGATTTGTACCGGTTTTCCATCCAATGATTCATAATCCCGGATCGGTGTGTTGCTGAGTGCGAAAGCGGCACTAATTTCTTTCACGCTTGAGAGCCGGATGTGGGGTACCGCTATACCTAATCCAATCCCGGTACTCATTAATTTTTCACGATTGAAGATCGCATCAGCCAACACGCTGCGGGATTCGATTCCCTGCAATGTGGAGCAGATATCTATAAGCCTATTAAGGATCACTTTTTTCTTGTCCGTATTTAAAATAATGCACCTTTCAGGTGTCAGGATGGGTTTTAGATCGACTGGTAAAACCTCGGTTTGTTTGATACGAGGAGTGAGCTTCTGGGTTATCCAATTTTCGATCTCATTGCGCTTAAAGCGCCAGGATGTTCCCATCTTCCCACAGGGTATCTCGCCCCTCTTTGCCCAATCATAAACCGTTCTCGTAGAAACGCGAAGATATTCAGCAACCTCTTCGATGGTCATAATCTCATTTTTCAAAAGATTGACCCCCTTTTCTATTATTTTCTATCATTTTCAACCATATCACAAGATATGGTATATTCTAATACCATAATAAAAAAACGCAAGTTATTTCTTTATAATGAGATAAAAATCTATTGGAACTAAAGCTGATATTGATTATGTCCTTGGAGTTCTGAGAAAGTATAAAGAAACACACTAATACCACTTAATCAGATAAACGAAAAGCCCTGACGTAATGTCGGGGCTTTATGTTATTATTGTCATTATCTTACTGTAGATATACAATTTAAAGGCTATAGAAATATTAAAGCTCTTTATACTTGTAATGATTTGTAGAATTATTTCAGCAAATATATCTCTCCTCTTCCGATAAATAATACTTCCACGTTGAAAAATCCCGATTGCCGTCTTGAAAGAAAACACAGTATTCTATTGCCTCAGCTCCATTTTCCAAAAGTGCCTTTGTTTGCTTAAAGGTTGTAACGCCCCCACTTGCTATTAATGGTATCTCTTCATTAACTATATTCCTAATATGCTTAATCATATCAAAGGTTATTGGAAATAGATTTTTTCCGTATATAATAGCCCTCCCATCTTTAGTTTTATTATTATCGTGAATATATACCTGTTGAGTGTTTGCGATAACGAAAGAAATGTCTTTTCTTGATAAATTGTTAGAAAAGTCACTCATTTCTTTATTTCTAAGCCAGATAATGTCTCGTGCAAATTTAATCCAAACAGGAATGGTGGCATTATTCAAAATATTCTTTATATTTCCGATAAAAAAATCATAGGATTGTTCAGCCTTATCCTTTGCATAAAATTCAGCGTCTATATATTTCCTACTTAGATATTTAGTATTTAATTCAATAAAATCCACCCCTGCACTTTGAAGTTTAATTATATTTTTTAAACTATTTTTTTCACCCGCCAGAACACTTCCTCCTATCTTAGTTTTTAGGGGAAAAATTCGTCTCGCGCTTTCAACCAACCTACAAGCGATATCAATCTTTAAAAGTTCGAGCTTCTTGGGACCATCTGAATATCTTAAGAATGTATACTCATCATCATGCCAGATGTCTCTTTTAACACCAGGTTTTTGAAGGCCATCACCACCCCTATCAGATACACTCTTTAGTATTAAAGCACCAGGATAAGGATCAAAACCATTTGAATGATTCCAACACACAAAAAATTTGTTAAGACTTTTCAACACACGTTCATTTCCAGTAAAATGACATGAAGCAACGATAAAAGGATTACATAATTCAGGAAGCAAGTTCAAGTTTAATCCCCTCTTTTATTTAGATTGAAGAAAAAAAATCGACAAAGCCCTTAGCGTGCCCTTCTTTTTCAAAGTAAAGAGTTAGCTTTTTATTTGATTTGACTTGAATCTTAGCCGCATTTAAATATTCTTCTTTAATGAAGGGGACAACTTTGTCAGGTGGAAGATAAAGCTCTTCATTGGGCTGAATATTTTCTTCTTTAGAATAACCCATTAATCTGTTAAATGTTTTTAAGGAAAAGGGGAATTTTATATAGAATTTCAATGGATCTTCCTCTTTGCAATTATGAAGTGATATTTTGTATTTTCGTTTTTTATACTTTAATAGATTTTTTTCATCTGAGGGTTGTTTTACTTGTTCGCCCCTTTTTGGGCAAAAAGAATTACCATACTCCAAAGGGTAAATCCTATCCATCTTTTATTCCTTTCACTTATATTATAGCTCAATTATGTAGTACTGATATAAAATTGTAATGGTAGAAACAATAATATTTTTTTTTGTCTTATGCATTGCGTCCTTACTTATTTTATCTTTTTGTGAACAGAAAAAATTTAAGATAATCCAAAATATACGACCAACGATTTATGAAAAAAACCATCTTTTTTGGTTGTCAAGTTTTATGTCAAAAAAAACTATATATTAGAGACAATTTTTTTAAATAGATCAAATTCGAAATTATTGAATCGATTTTTTCACCTTTTCTACTAGCTTTTCCCCAATCTCCTCCACATTCTCAAAAAACAATGTTGGCTGCAATTTCTTTAGTGCTTCGGGATTAGTATATCCCCAAGCAACAGCCCCGAGATCGAGTCCAACATTTTGTGCGGATTCGAAGTCCCGCACTTCGTCTGCAATGTATATTGCTTCTGAAAGAGGGATTTTGCATTTGTGGGATATTTTCTTCAGCTTGGCTTCTTTGCTGAAGAGAGAAACGCCGCATTCAAAATCTGTGATCAATGCACTCAGGTCATCACCAAGTACGGATTTCACGTTTTCCTTAGAGTTCGTGCTCACCACCGCGAGCGTAAACCTGGCATCGTGCAGCTTGTGCAGCATGTCCGGCACACCGCCAAAAAGCGTGATCGTATGGATCTCTTTTTTCATAAGTCCGCGCATATGTGCTGCGATCAGCGGGAGTTTGAGTATGGGGAATTCTACATGCTTTAACATATGTTTTGCATCAAAATTTCTTAACTCCTCTATTTCCTCATCTTTGATTCTTTTAAAACCGTATTTATCTGCAACAGCTCTTACGTTCTTAACAAACCAGTGAAAAGTGTCGGCAAGAGTGCCGTCGAAATCCAGTATGATCAATTTATATTTCAAGAGATATCCTTTGTTCAAACTTTAGCACGGTTTGATTACATTATCTGCATCCGCCATTATTTGTACGGTCATGGGCATTGTACCGATGCTGCCAATGAGGAGTTTATCTTTTCTGCCATGAAATTCCAGGCAGGTGCCGCAGGTAGCGATCTTCGCACCTTTTGCTTCCAGCTTCTTCAAGATATCCAGAACTTCGCTGCCTTCTGTGGTCAGGTTTATCCCGGAATTCACACAGCCGATCACGTCAATACGCACATCGGAATCAACAAGGTTTTTCAAAAAGGATTTGAGGAGTTTCTTTCCAAGGATAGGGTCTCCATCACCCATTTTGTCGGAATTAAGATATAAGAATGCCATAGATTCTCCTATGATATTTTTTACTTCAAAAACAAACTCGAGCCATCAATGTCAAAAAGGTATTATGGCATTCATGAAATGAATCTGCCAGTCTATTCTGATATCCACCCCCGTGCCTGCTCGATCTGGTCTGTGCCGAACACCTTGAACGAACCATGCAGTGTGAATCCCCAGAGTCTGACTCCGTCTGCAATCCATTTAATATCCGTCACAACCGCAACCTTTTCCCAGATGGCAAGGTGGCTGAAGCCGGTTTTCATGTCATCAAACATTGCGCCGATGGAAAAATCTTTATATTCTGTACCGATGACATAAATGAGCCGTATCTTTTTATAGAGACTTACCTTTTCCGCAACCGCAGGCATGACAACAGTTTTGTAATCCTCGGCAGTGAGTTCTCCTATTGCAATCAGCCCCAGCACATTGTCTGGAAGCCCGGTCATTAATTCTATCATGACGTAAACTCCTTTTATGTAATAGCACTATTTTCTATAAAGAATTGCTCGTTTTCGGCAATTTATTGTCAATGAAAAATTTGAAGATCCCTACCAATGACAACATTTCCTTCATAATCCTGTTTGATCTCATTCAGTATTTCTTCATCGCTTGCACCCCAGAAAAGTGTGTGATAGGTGATAAGCAATTTTGGATTACATTTATTTGCATTCTCAGCAAGTTGATGTGTCGATGTATGATGCGCTGCATGGTATTTCTTCCAATCAGCATTTAAATTATCAAAGCCCTTTTGAGAGTACGCTTCATGAATAAGAATGTCGGCATTATTGGCATATTTAATTATGTTTTCACACGGAGCCGTATCACCCGAAATCACGATTGTTTTATCCGGCGTTGTAAACCGGAAGCCATATGCGTTTTTCATAGTTCCATGATGTACGGGAAATGCTTCTACTTTGATGTTTTTATCTTCGTAAATCAAACCTTCCTGAATTTCGTGAGCGGTTACTTTCCAGCCGGTTTTGTTTATTGGCTCGAGACCTTCAATGCGGTAATGAATATCCTCTTTATATGCTTCAAGAAGGTTTTCTGTCATTTCTCTGATGCCGGAAGGACCATACACAGCGAGAGGTTTTTCTCTGCCCATTATCCATGGAGTGAGGATAAGATCGGGATAGCCGAGTGTGTGGTCGGAATGAAGGTGCGTCAGAAATGCGGTGCACAGGTCGCTGATTTTCAATTCCGACAGAGAACCGCCATATTCTGGTGTAAGCGCTGCAGCTTGCCGCACAACTCCTGCACCAAAATCAATAATGTGCGGCACCTCATCAACAAGAATGAGCACGGAGCATCCCGAGTGCGCAGGATCGGGATTTGGGTTGCCGGTACCCAGAATGATTACTTTTGTGGAAGGGGTGACATTTTTTGCTTTCATTATTACAGAAACATTCCTACTCCAATCTGTATTCCATAATGCGAATATTTAAGAAGGATATTACCCCTTAAGCGAAGTATAAGACTATCAAATATTGTATGTTCGATTCCGCAGGTTATTGCGGAGTAGTTTATTTCACTTCCATCACAACCACAGCCAATCATAATCTGTGAGGTATTTTTGTTGAAAACATAATGCACCCCTGCGGTTAATAGTCCCAAAAATATTTCAGATTTATAACCTGCAGAAATAAAAAACTTATGAAGATTCCCAATGTGAATTTCAAATGCGGGAAACATCGCCATGAATCCAGATACTTCACCATCATCAATAATAGCAATATTCACACCTAATTTGAGTGCAAGAGATTTCATGGTAATAAGCATAAAAGGCTGGAATATGACCAAGCTTTTTCTCTTTTCATAATATGAAGAATGGTCTTCTCGCATATACCACGCATTAAAGCCAAACATCTTGTTTCCTGTAATGGGATGGAGAGCTAAGGCAATATTATCATTTGATTTCTCAGAACCAAAAAGAAAGGGGCTTTTCCCATACATAATCATGCAATAATGCGTGGGCGTAGAGTCCTTTTCTATCTGCCCGTATATAACAGAACAGGACAACACGATTATCATAAAAAGTGCTG
>CAYUTH010000091.1:0-6253 GCA_964447485.1 uncultured Candidatus Cloacimonadota bacterium
GTTGATATTAGATAAATATTTTGAAATTAGAAGAGAGCTTATCAATAAAGCTCTTTCGAAATATCTCGATTCTGACAGCACAAAACCTGAGATAATTCATCGTGCGATGAGATATTCCGTGATGGCTGGAGGAAAGCGTCTGCGTCCCTTATTGATGTTGGCGACCTATGAAATGCTTGCAAACAAACGTGATAAAAGATCTGTGCAACCGGTACTTCCTGTCGCCTGTGCGATCGAGATGCTGCATACTGCTTCTTTGATACATGATGACCTGCCCTTTATTGATAATGCAGATGAGCGACGTGGAAAACCAAGCTGTCATAAGAAATTTGGTAATGCAATAGCGATCCTTGCCGGTGATGCACTTATGACCAAAGGATTCGAGACAGTTCTCAAGCTGCGCAATAGCAAAAAAGCGATCCAGTGCCTTGAAGAACTCATCGAAGCAGCATCCACCAGAGGTATGATTGGCGGACAGGTGGTTGATATTACAGCTTCACAAAAAAGAGTGAAACTGCATATTTTAAGAGATATTCATCTCAAAAAGACAGGGGCACTTCTCCGTTCCGCAGAGCGCTGTGCGTGCATTCTCGCAGGCGCCACGGAGCAGATTACCAATGCATTGAGCGACTTTGCTTTGAATATTGGGCTTGCTTATCAAGTTATTGATGATATCCTTGATGAGGTTGGAGCAGACGACTTGCTTGACAAGGAATCCGGCGAAGATCAGCGTAATGAAAAAGTCACCTATCCAACTCTTCTTGGCATAGAAGAATCAAAGCGACAAGCTCAAAAACTTATTCAAGACGCACAGAATATCATCAAATATATACCACACAATAGCGTTCTCCTAGATGTTGTAGAACGCATTCATGACAGAATTCCCTAGTGATAAAAACCTTCTTCGCATATATTTGTATTCTCAGACCGCTGAATTTTTTCTTTGTATTGATTGCAGTTCTCTTCGGAGCCTACTACAAAGTGGCATTATACCCGCTTCTTTTTCCCCTTCTCGCAGGCATTGCTGCAGCGATAATTTCAGGGGGAGGTTACGTTCTCAATGATTACTATGATTATTCGATCGATATGATCAATCGAAAAGAAAGAGTCCTGCCTTCGGGATTGATCACTCCGTCAAAAGCAAAATATTACGGGATCTGCCTTTTTACTTTGGGAATAATTATCAGTTTATTTCTGCGCAATCCTTGGATGATCGTAATTGCTGCATTTAATTCATTACTGCTTTTTATCTATGCATGGAAAAGTAAAAGAATACATTTCTTGGGAAATCTACTTGTCGCTTTCGTGACTGCTTCAACTTTTATCTTTGGCAGCTTTATTACAGGTAATCTCAGAAATGCCTTTTTTATAGGACTCTGTGCATTTTTCTATACTCTTATCAGAGAACTTGTGAAAGACATAGAAGATAAAAATGGCGACAGTTCTTTGGGGGCGAAAACACTGCCAATTATATGGGGTGACAAAAAAACACTTCTGCTGGCACTTCTTTTCTGGATAGGATTCGCAACAACAATTATTGGGGGTTATCCGGAATTTTACTCGTTAGCATTCTTTATTATATTACTGGTCGGCATCCTATTATTACTTCTGATTGATTTAATACTTCTTATGCTCAAGCCGATGACAAAAACAGCAAAATTTTCAGAAAGTTTTATGAAAATACATATGCTTGTATTTTTAGTTATTTTATGGGTGGCGCAATGAAAGATAATATGTTACAATTTTTATATTCATTAAAAAATGAGAAAAAAGCCGGTTTCTTTTGTCTAATAGACCCCGACACACAAACTCCTTCAGAATCTGCGATGCTTGCAAAAAAATGCCAGCTCAGCGGTGTTGATGTCATTCTGATCGGTGGCAGCTTAATGGTCAGAGATAATTTTAATGAAACCGTGAGGGTTATCAAAGAACAAGTGACAATACCTGTGCTGGTATTTCCGGGTATCTTCAATTTTGTTTCGCCCTATGCAGATGCGATCCTCTTCCTCAGTATGATGAGCAGCAGGAATCCTCAATTGCTTATTGGTGAACAAGTTCGGACAGCTCCACTTATCAAAAAATATGATGTAGAAGCTATTCCTACAGGTTACTTCCTTATTGAATCCGGTTCACTCACTTCAGTGCAGTTTATGAGCAGCAGTCTTCCAATACCAAGGACAAAGTATGACATTGCAGTTTCCCACGCACTTGCCGCACAATATCTTGGCATGAAGCTTATTTTCTTTGATGGTGGAAGCGGAGCAAAACAATCAGTGCCCTCAGAGATGATAAAGAAAGTCAAAGAGAATATTTCTATCCCTATGATAATAGGCGGTGGAATAAGAACTCCGCAAGAAGCCGGGGAAAAAGTATCCGCAGGCGCAGATTTTATCGTGATCGGAACTGCCATAGAAAAGAATGACCAGACCAATCTTATTAAAGAATTTGCAGAGGCAATTCACTCATAGTTGAAATGATAGATATTCACACTCATGTACTGCCCGGCATCGATGACGGCGCTCAGAATTTGCAGGAAAGTTATGAGATTTTACAGGCGCTCATTGATCAGAGGGTAACAGAACTTGTCGCCACTCCGCACATTATTTCAGGGGTGTATGAAAACTCTCACAAGATTATTGCCGAAAAAGTCAACGAGGTTCGGGAACTTATACAGAAAAAAAATCTTAATATGATCTTGCATTCCGGAGCAGAACTTTATTGTGAACCTGATCTGGTAAGCAAAGTAAAAAATGAAGAGCTCACTCTGGCACAGAGTAATTATGTTCTTATTGAGACCGCACTGCAAAGGTTTCCGGATAATTTTGAAGAAATCCTCTTCAATTTTCAGCAGGAAGGATTTCGACCAATTATTGCTCATGCAGAGAGATTTTCCCCCTTCATGAACAATATCGACTACCTGCTTACCATAGTAAATAGAGATATATATGTTCAGATGAATAGCGGCAGCATTTTGGGTATATATGGAAACGCCGTTAAAGAACTTGCATTGGAGATGCTGAATCTTGGCTGTGTTCATGTTATTGCATCTGATGTTCACGGTCTGCAAAAGCGTCCGATCCTCATGAAAGATACCTATGATCTTGTCGCCTCGAACTATTCGAAAGACCTTGCTGAAATATTGTTTTATGAAAATCCAAAACGAATTTTAAACAACGAAGTACTCATTCATAATTTTGAAGGTTATTTCGATGAAAGAAAAAAACCCGGATCACTGAAAAATAAACTGAAGTCTATCTTTAAAATGTGACCCGGGCTCTATTATAACGTATCTATTTAGTTGAGTAGTATCATCCTTTTAATTACTTTGGTGTCTCCACTCAAAAATTGATAGAAATAGACACCGCTTACGACCTTATTTCCATTTCTATCTCTTCCATCCCATGCGACTTCATACGTCCCTTTGTCTTTATGTTCATCGACAAGTTCCGTAACAAGCTCACCTTTAATATTGTATATTTTGAGAGAGACTGAGCTTTCTAATGGGATTGAATATTGAATTTTGGTAGTATGTGTAAAGGGATTGGGGCTATTCTGATGAAGTATGAATTCGTGCTCATGAGGATCATTTATTCCAAAATTGTTATAAATTTTCGCGAAATCAACATTATACATTACGTCGTTCTCATTCCAGCGCAACTTGTCGAAACAGACAATTGTGGAATCGCCTGAAGCAAATTCCTCATTAACATTGAATCGTAATGTTGCAAAGATGCCGTTCTGATTGTAAGGTTCTATATCAGCCCCAATAATCCTACATTCTCCATCGTTCACATGAGATTGAATATTACATCCATCTAAGTATCCTGACCAAGAAATATCTAATAACGTAAGAAGCTGAGAATCATAACTGATCAAACCTTCGAATGAAAAGATCTTGTCTGAATTTGTGATATATAGGGGCACTTCGATCGGAATACCTGCATATATGGCATCTTCGATCGAAATATCACCGGTTGCAATGTATGCTGGTCCTGTCTGATAGGGTAATGTATCAATAATACTGACTCCATACTGCAGGATCAGAGTCGCATCTAAAGCAGAAACCGTTGAATCAAGACTCACGTCAGCAACTGAGAGCTGCAGATCGTCCAGGATAATATAACCTGCGAGATATTTCAGGATCATAGAAGCATCATACGCTTGTACCAATCCGTTGAAATCCACATCTCCATACAATGGTGTGACAACATTTACACCACCAGAAGTTAAATCGACAGGCATTATACCTGTATCAAACAATGCATCTACAAGTGTGATTGGAATAAATCCGGCTGCTGTGGCGGGTATTATGAATTTCATCCAGATTAGAACACCTTCACCGGAAATCGGTTCGGAACCAGCCATCCAAATCGTATTAATACTATCGTTTTCATTAGATTCATAAAGCCATCCGGCATCGCCTATCAAGCTAGAATCGGCGATCAATTCAACAAATTCCAGAGATCCTATGTATCCTCCAACAATAATTTCAGCTGATGTGAATGTAGAATCGTCTGGAAATTCGACTTGGATAGGAACTAATATAGTATCTCCGGGCATTGTGTGTAGTGTTGGGATTTCAAGACAAATGGGTTGCTGATAATTATAAAATTCATAACATCCCATATCAATAATTGCATAGCCGTCTCCATTTCCATCTACAACACGAACATTGCCATCGATATCGAATTGCGGAAGGTTGAGCCCTGTTGTGTCAGGAATACCTGTATCTATGCAGGGAGAATATTCCGAAAAATGGAAATCAACATCATACATATCTACGAACATGGGGTTTTCACTGATACATCCAACATCAGGAGTACAATTATAATAATCGCCATCAAAATTTCCCCACACATCACAGTACTCAATATCTATAGAACCCTAAATATAGCAAATTCCATAGTCATCATTATGAGTTACGATATTATTCATCAAAAGAGGGTGAGCGCCGACTATTGATATTCCACCTCCTGCTGGTGATGGATAAGTTGTTTCATTAGAATTTATTATATTGTTTCTGATAATGGGACTACCACCGTGTAAACAATGAATCCCACCACCATACCAATCAGTCATATTGTCATATATTAGATTATTTTCTATGATTGGACTTGAGAAATAAACACAAATCCCGCCACCACCACCATTTACATCTTCAAGTGCTACATTATTATAAATAATATTATTTCTGATAATGGGTTGTGCATTCGTGTCGTCATTATGATAACAGCAGATACCACCCCCCATTGCCAGATCTCCTGCACTCGCGAGATTATTATCAATGATATTATTTTGTACAATCGCATTGCAGTCCTTATATAAAAGCAAACCACCACCCGGTCCTTTTATATGATTATAACCTGACTCACAATTTGTTATGCGATTATATTGAATTATAGGAGAGGCATCATTGCACTTTATACCACCTCCCCATGTCCCTTTAGCATTCTGAATAGTAAACCCCTCTATAACATCAGCATGAGTTTGATGTGTTTGGTTAAGAAAAAAACCATTCCCGCTCCCCTCACAATCAATGATACAACTCTCGTAACCATTCTCTGATTTAATAATGATGTGTTTGTCGTCACCATCCCATGTGAGATTCTTGTTATTATCTCCTGTATAAACTCCATCAGCGACTAAAACCGTATCGCCATCAATTGCAGCATCAATACCATCTTGAATTGTAGTATATTCTCCACCACCATTACAGTCTACATGAATAGTATTTGCGCTAATTAGCTGCGTTCCCATTAGCACAAATGCAATCAATCCCATAAGACTACATATTTTTTTCATCTCTTACCTCCCAATTTAGTAAGATTGTCTTTTGACAAACCAATGAGAAATATATAAAATATTTTTGTCAAATAAAAATACGTTTGTATTTATTGACAATGAATCTATTTTTCTTGAGTGTACTACTATAAATTTAATAAGAAAAATTAAGGATAACTTATATTGAATATTTTGATCACTGGTATCACTGGCTTTATCGGGGGAGGGCTTTGCAGAAAATTGATTGAGGAAAAACAGCACACACTCACTGCGCTTATCAGAGAAGATACTGCTCCCGAACGTTATGAATTTTTTCAAGAAAAACATGTAAGGTGCATCCCGGGTGACATTACTGACTCGGATTTTGTTCACGGTGTATTTAAAACACATAAAATAGATGTTGTTTATCATATTGCAGCAATCCGCGGAGGAAGAAGTTTTCCAAAAGAGGAATATTACAATACAAATGTTA
>CAYUTH010000091.1:6353-9613 GCA_964447485.1 uncultured Candidatus Cloacimonadota bacterium
GCAATCCGCGGAGGAAGAAGTTTTCCAAAAGAGGAATATTACAATACAAATGTTAACTCAGCGCTATATATAGCTCATGGTTGTATTCAATATGACTGTAAAATGATCTTTTGCAGTTCAGTCGGAGTATTTGGAGCTATTCCCAGAGAGTTACCTCCGAATGAAGGCACTGCGCGTCAAAATGATAATTATTATCATTACACTAAAATCAAAGCAGAAAAAAAATTACTGGAGCTTATTGGTGCAGGACTGAACCTTATCATTATCCGCCCATCAATAACATATGGGATTGGAGATTATGGGTTCCCCTATACGCTTATTAAGCTCGTCGATAAAGGCATGATGATGCTTCCAGCGAAAGACATCATGATAAACATGGTGGATATTTCGACACTCATCCAGGCATTTATTCAAGCTGGTATAACTGACACAAAAAGTGGCAACGCTTATAATATTGCAGACAAAACCCCGATTTCAATCAAAGAACTGGTAAATTTTATTCAAAAGAAATTGCACGATTCGGTGTATCCAAAATGGAAAAAGCTGCCGACTTTTCTTTCCAATTTTGCTCTTTTTGTTTTCTCAAAAAATTTAAAAAATGAATTGTGGACAGCCCGTATTGAGCTCATCTCAAAAAACTGGTACTATGATTCTTCACCTGCAATAAAAGATTTGAATATTACCCCTCATGACACACTGCCCAATTTTTTATACGTAATTGATTGGTATAAAGAGATGAAAATCAAGGACCACAACTAATGGCGATCCCTATTTTAAAAAATTGGCAAGAGTACTTCACGGAATATCCGGATGAAGGACTTGGCTCAAGCTATGAACGAATAGTACTTAACAGGAAATTACACGAAATCATTCAGAAATATGCATGCGAGACAGTCCTTGAAGTTCCTACTTTCGGGTTCACTGGAATCTCGGGAATCAACTCAATGGACCTGGCGAAAGCAGGACTTGATGTATACCTTATCGATAATCATAAAGAGCGCATTGAGCTGGTGCGGGATGTATGGAAACAAGTTGGACTTCGCGCAGATTT
The DNA here is from genome assembly GCA_964447485.1 of uncultured Candidatus Cloacimonadota bacterium. GTDB lineage: Bacteria > Cloacimonadota > Cloacimonadia > JGIOTU-2 > JGIOTU-2 > Celaenobacter. The sequence continues at coordinate 7,405 of CAYUTH010000091.1, forward strand.
TCTGTTTCAGGAAAATTTCGAAAAACTCGGTTTCTTAAATAAAACTTTTGATCTTACCTGGAACTTCTCTTCTCTATGGTTTGTGAATGATCTTGAGGAATTTCTTGGTGAGATTACACGTGTAACTAAAAAAGTGATTTTTATTTGTGTCCCCAATCGATCCGGATTTGGTTATCTTCAGCAGAAATACTCTTCACATCAGGAACTTAAAAAATATCTCAAAGAAAAGAATATCATTCCTAAAAATATTATAAAGAGAATGAAAAAGTTAAATTGGAAGCTTGTCGAAAGGAATTATATTGATGCACCACCCTGGCCCGATATTGGTATGAATAAAGAGAAATTTCTTGCATCTCTGCACCTCAGTTTCCTCTTGAAAAAGAGACAAAAAGAACAGGCAGATAAGCTTTGTATTCTTGATTATTATTCAGGAAAAAACAGTGCCTTCCCAACTGACATGATGAATCATTATTGGTTTGAGCGTATAGCTCCAAAATTCATTAAATTCTTTTGGGCACACCATAAATTCTTGCTTTTTGTAAATAATGATTCGTACAAAAATTTAAATCCTGAGATCTCGTGAGCGTAAGATATGTCTGGTAAAAAAAAGATAATAATCGGAATTGCAATAGGCATCATTCTCATTATTGTATGGATGCAATTCATCAATATCGGTGAAGTTCTAAGTTATCTAAAAAATCTTAAAATTCACTATGTCATTATTGCTTCAGTTCTTTATCTTCTTTCATATTTTATACGCTCAATACGCTGGCGGCAGATACTTAAGCCTGTTTGCAAGCTGAGTATCAAAGAAGTTTACTTCACGTGGATGGCTGGATTCTTTCTTAATTACCTCATTCCAATACGCGCCGGAGAATTTGCAAAAAGTTATTTTATTAAAAGAACAAAGGGTGTCCCGATCTCAAAAACCCTCCCATCCATTTTTATCGATAAAGTTTTTGATTCTTTCTCTATTTTCCTTGTTATTGCGCTCATTCCATTGCTGCATGTGAACATCTCCAAACCACTCCTGATACTGATTTTCTTACTCATCTTGGTTTTCATCGTCGGCGTTGGTATCCTTATTATCTCTACTGTGAACAAGCCGCTTGTGGTAAAAATTCTCACGAAGTTTTTCTTCTTTATTCCAAGAAAATTTAAAACAAAATTTTTTGAGATCATAGAAATTTTTGTAGAAGGTGTGGGTCTTTTCAAACATCACTCAAAAATTCTTCCTTCGGTAATTGGGCTCACAATTATCGCTGTGCTTATTGATAGCGTATATTTCTTCTTCATGTTCCGTGCATTTGCACAGGTTATCCCATTCCCTATTATCCTGTTTGGTTATACCCTGATCTACCTTTCCTACATCCTACCGTGCCCACCTGCACAAATAGGAAGCAACGAATTGATAATGGTACTGGTATTTTCTGTCGGGCTTGGACTGAATAAAGAAATGGTGAGCGCAGTCATGTCATTTGCGCATTTATTGACAGGAATAATAATCGTTGTTGTAGGTTTGATAAGTTTCAGTTATATTGGTGTGAACATTGCAGATACCTTCCGTGACGTTAATATATCTGAAATGGAAAATGACTTCAAAGATCAATGATTTTTTATAATCTAATTTCCGGAGAATCTATGAAAAAATATTTCCTTAGCCCTTTTCTGGTCATGCTTTTTTTCTTGAGCGTTCCTCTTGTTGCCCAGGATATAACCTTCACCGCTGCAGATAACCCAAATGATGACGGCGGTGCGATATTGCTGGAATGGAATGTCCCGCTGTCTTATCCCGAGATGATCCTCAGCCGCAGTATTGATAGAGAAAATTATATAGAAATTGCTGCAGTGACACCACTGCTGAAATCTTATATCGATGATGAAAATATCGAGGATGGACAGGAATATTTCTATAAGCTCTCTGTGTTGAACATGGAAGGTGAAACGCTGCAAAGTTTCAGCGCTTCTGCTATAGCAAAGGCAGAGTGGTTCAATACTGATAAAATATCTTTGCTCATTATGACCATCCTTCTTGGAAGCGCGATCACCTACTTTATTTTCTCTGCACGAAAAGGAAAGCGGATGTATATAAGGAAGATCAGCGGACTCGACACGATCGAAGAAGCAGTTGGTCGCGCTACTGAAATGGGAAAATCCATTCTTTTTGTGCCCGGCATCTCTGACCTCGATGACATGCAGACCATTGCCG
>CAYUTH010000092.1:0-9462 GCA_964447485.1 uncultured Candidatus Cloacimonadota bacterium
ATGATGTCTGCAAAAATAGTGAGAAGCGGCATTGAGATGGTCATGGCGTATAATTTTGGGAGAACAACATATTTGATAGGATTGAGCCCCATGGTTTTCAGGGCATCGAGCTCCTCAGAGATTTTCATCGTTGCAATTTCCGAAGCTATTGAAGAGCCGCTTCTGCCGGCAATGATGATCGCAGTCATTAGTGGTCCCATCTCACGAGTCATGGAGATTGCGATAAGATCCACAATGAAAATATTCGCACCGAAACTCCTTAACTGCTGGGCCGATTGAAGCGAGAGAATGAATCCGATAAGAAATGAGATCAATCCTACTATAGGGAGAGCACCTACACCAATTAAGTTGCTTTGGATAACGAACTCACCCTTGCGCTGTCCCTTTTTGGAAAATATGCCAACCACACCCCAATAAAACATATCAGCAGCAAGGTATATGAAGTATTTAACATTATCAAAAAAATTAAAACCCTTATCTCCAAGACCTTCAAAATAACCAAGTTTTCGCGTTTTTTCAAACTCTTTCTCGCTGAGTTCTAAGGATGAAAAAACAGTGAGAGAATTTTGTACTTTTTCTGACGCATTGATGATGTTCGTTTCAATTGAGGATTTTTTGAGAGATTCTATTACTTGATCGATGGCAGCTACTCCGGCGCTGTCTATAGTACTCAGATTGCTTAAATCTATTGAGAATTTCCCCTTTTTCTTTATCGAAGATAGATTGGCAGAAACGAAATTAAGAAATGCTTCTGCATTTTTAATGGTCAGTCCGTCATGCAAGACGAGCGTATCGTTTTTGAATTCAAAGGAATTCATATTAGAAGGAGATGATCGTCAGATCCAATGATACATTATGATCCACCTGCGTCCAGGTTTTAGTTTCATCCTGTTTTACCGTAAGAGTATAATCTAAAGAGACAATGCTGGATAATCTGAAACTGAGGGTGTTATCAAGTCTGAAAACCTGTTTCCTGCTTTTTTCAAAAGGATAGAGTGTATAGAATTCGAAAACATAATTGATATTGCTTGAGATGCGGAAGTCACCACCGACATTTCCCTCAAATCCGCTCAGATTAACTGATTCAAGTTCTCTGAATATAGTGGGATCTGCAGCATCTTGTTCATACACATTCGAGTTTACAGTTTGAGAAAATCCCAAGCCAGTTTTGATATATAGATTGCTTGTATTTGTGTTAACTACAGTAAGATTCAGCCCAATGCCTTCCTCAAGACTTAATGGATACAGCATTGGAGCTATCTGAACATTGTCATCATTGGTGATAGTTTGAACGGTATCTCCTTCTGTATCTATTTTATATATCTTTGGTTGATTGGCATCGAAGTAGAACTTCGTCGGGAAAACATTTGAAGCAAGACGGAATCGACCATACACTCCAAATGATTTTATAAAGTAGAAAATATATGTGGGCTGCAATTGAAGTGAGTTTGAATAGATACGGAAATCTTTATCCTGTGCTTTGGTGAGCCCGACATTCAAATCCTGCCGTGATGAAAAATAGTGGGGGAATGCATCGTACTTTAACTCATTATTTATTTTTGCACTCAGCGTGATATTTGTGGCAGATTCATCTTTGTTCGTGAAGTTATCGCTACTGAGAAGAAAGCTTCCTTTTATGGATGTATAGTATCTCCATGCACGCACCAGATCGGACTCTTTCATTTCAGGCAAAGCACCTGCCCCAACAAAGTTCTTTGTAGAGGAGTCCATGACAATCGTAAGCTCTTCCAATGTACCTTCCATGATACGTATTGTAGTGAAATTAATAAATGTTTTTGGTGATTCTCTATATTTAATGATCTTGTAAACGCCGGGTTTTAGTAGCCAGGTTTCTTGTTTTTCTCCGGGTTGATCTTCCTCGGCACTATATTTTGTACCAATACTATTTTTATAGTTATCGATCTGATAGATCTCATAAGCTTCGCGGAGGAAATTTCTGTTCTGGTCTATGATCTTGATAATAAGACCGCCCCAGGTGGGTTCAATAATTCGTGTTTGACCGGTTTTCAGGGTCACATTGACTTCCACCTTTTGGTCTGTTAAAATTGCTGAACCGATCTCCAGTGTGTAGGAACCGGGCTCCATAAAAATGCTTTGACCTACCGGGCATGCGTCTCTTACTAATTGACCATTTTGATAAATCATATATTCGGGTTCAAGTTCCGGAGCAGACATAGCCGGCACAAATATTCTACCCATGCCGAGTTGGTCGTCGATGCCTTCTTCCTCGAGCTGCCGCATGGGATCGGGCGCATACCAGGTATTATAATTATCTTCGAGATTAAGATTGGAAGTTGGCTGATTTTGAGACAGGGCATTGCCGGTCAGAGCTGTTATTAAAATAATGAGTATGAAAAATATCTTTTTCATGTATTCCTCCGCAACTATATGCTATTTGCCCTGCGTTGGGGCAGGTGTGTTTTTTGGTAATTTTTCAAAATATTCCTGTACTTTCCTCAGAAAGATAGTAATCTCATTTTTCAGAGTATCGCTTAATGTTTTCGCAAAAAAACTCATACTTTCTGTGTATAAAGGAGCATATCTTTTAATTTCGTAACTTACTACGGTATTGTTGGTTTTGACGTCCAGCATCTGTATTGTCAGGCGTATATCAGCTCGTTGAAACTCATTAACAGGAAGATCGCTGACGTATTTTTCAATATTGTGGATCGTGCCCGTGATAATGAAATCAGGGCGTTGATCGAGAAAGGTTTTTTTGCAGTCCTGAACAAGATTTAGTGCTTTGACATGGTTAACAATAAGTGCTGTGATCGCATCAGGGGGACGGCGAGCCCATAAGCTCCATCGGTCATAATACACTTCATGAGAAGACCGGCGAATGACAATTCTCGAATTATCATAGGTCTTATCTATCTTGAAGTCCTTTACCTGAATGGTGTAGGGATATGGTGTGGTAAGGACATCGTCCTTAGTAATGGGAGGGACATAATCAAGCAGATAGAAATGTGCCCACTGCATGCGCGAACAACCCAAAGCCAAAATAGCAAGAATGATAATTATGATATTTTTACTTTTCATTATGGTCCTCCTTGATATGAATCTGCGGATCTTGATTTAAAGAGAAGCGAGGGATTCTCTGAGATCATGCGAGAAAATTCGTTAATATTCTGCATGGTTTCCTTGAGCAGGCGAATCGTTTCAATGACATCATCCTGGCTTTCAAGAACCGTGTAATTGATATTATTGAATGCCTCGGTCAGGTCACCAACAGATGTATTGATATTGCTGACAGTCATATTGAACTGGTCAAGATCAAGCTGTTCTGTGACATTATTTATTGTTGAGAGGAGATTTGCCAGTTCTGATGAAATGCGTGCTATATTTGTAATGCTTTCATTAAGACTTTCTCTGTTCTCATCAAGTATGAGGTCCAGGTTCTTGAGAGAATTGTTCGTATTCGCGACAGCTTCCTGGATATTCTGCTGTGTTCGATCATCAAATATATTCGCAATATTCCTCAAGATTTCATCAACCTTTGCGGCAATATCTTGTGCTTTGTCGGTAATCATATCCAAGGTTGATTCGCCGGGTTGAATGTATGAGCCCGGTTTAAGATTTTTTTCTCGAGGATCACCACCAACGAGCTCGATCTGCTTCAGTCCCGTAATACCAACTGCTGCCATCACCGCTTTTACATCAGTTTTAATAGGAGTTCCTGCCTTAACACTGATCTCGACAATGACTGTCGTTACATCATCCTTATCAATATCAAGCTCTTCGATCCTTCCAACCCGGATACCGTGATACTGCACCGCACTTCCGACGTTCATGCCACTCACGGATTGATCTTTATATGCAATGAAGTAGATGTCTTTTTTATCAAAGAGTTTCGAGCCAACGATAATACCAATCAGGACAAATAAAAAAAACAGTGCGACAATGATGAAAACACCTAATCTGATTTTCTGAGATTTTGAAACCATATTTTCTCCACAATTGTTGAGAGAAGTAAATGATATTTATGTCAATTTTTTTGCGTAAATTCTTATTATGAGAAAAATTACCACACAAAAACAACGCCACTATTTGGAAAGAACCATTCGTCTGAAGAGCTTTTCATGACGATCTTTTTACCTTTGATCTTCTCATGCGGGTATTTTTCCTTACCGGAAAAAATACTGATGATCTCTACATTTTCAATATTTGTGAGTGAATAATCAAAAGTCATCGTAATTCCTTTTGTAAGCTCAGCAATATAGATTGTGAGTTGATGTTTATTTTTAGGGTAATAGGTGATTGTGTCGATGGTAAACTGCACTTCTTTTCCAAGAAGATCCCGCAGTTTTGGATGGGAACATTCTATTTCAAGGTTTGAGAAATCATTTTCCGGTGTGTCATTTTGAATTATACTATGATGAAGTACCAGATCATCAATCATTATTTTATCGACTTGAAATGAGTTCACAAGATCGATTTTGCTGTCAAGGAGCCAGCGATACTCAACGTCAGGTGAGAGGATATATTGTTCCAGATCCTCGGGACTTGTCGCGCAGACGATCTTGAATGTATCGTTCGTGAGTATCTTTTTGTATCGTAACTTGGTTTTAGTATGATAAAAAAACTTAGACACAAGAGGATCGAGATCTGTTTCTGAGAGGACGATCTCATGAACGAAATCCTTTTTCCAGCTCATTTCTCTATCAGTCCTGTAAAAGAGTTTTTTGAGCACTTCCTGGTACACTATACTGCCGATCTCATTGCTATTGAGCCGTTGATTAAGCGAGGTTTCAATAACTTTCTCAAGAGTCGTGTCAGTGAAATCCTTCGCAATAAATGTTCTTCTCGAAATGGGCTCTATCGCAGTATTTTTGTGCTCCCGGATATAAATTCTCTGAGCGCGTCTTCCAAGATTACACGCCATTTCGTAGGTAAGCCCGTTATAGAATGAGCTGAGTTCTTCGATCGAGATCGAGTGAGTTTTTTCGCTTCCGACGAGAGTAACTTCGTCTCCGACCTTTGCATTTTTCACATGAGAAATGTCAACAATGATCATATCCATGGTCACCCGACCGAGAATGGGGCATATCGTATCATCAATCAAAACCTTACCGCAGTTTGAAAGCAGGAAATTATATCCGTCGCCATAACCGATTGGGAGTATTGCAGCTTTTGTAATATTTTTTGTGATATAGGTCTGATTATAACTTATGCCGGCATTTTCTGGAAATTCTTTTATCAGTCCGATTTTTGATTTAAATGTCATAACTGGCTTCAGGTTAATTTTATTCTTGAGATTATCTGCAGTATAAATGCCATAGGAAAGCAAACCAGCGCGTATCATTGTGTGGCAAGATTGCGGGAAGTTGATGATTGCAGCGCTGTTGGCAATATGTTTGTAAGGTGGATCGATGCCAATATTTTGAAAAATCTCAATGATCTTATTGAAGCGATTATTCTGTGTTTCTGTAAAGGAAATGTCCTCGGTTTCACTCATTGAAAAATGCGAAGAAAGTCCCTCGATCTGGAGATTGTGGAAATCCTTGATTGCTGAAGCAATATTTGGAGCTTCTTCCCACAAAAAGCCAGCGCGTCCCATCCCAGTATCAAAGAGGATATGTATTGGCAGTTTATTATTATGCTTTTTTGCATAAGCATTTAGCTTTTGAGCAAAGCTTATGTCAGAAATAGATGGAGTAAGATCATAAGTAACGAGGGTTTCAATCTCACTCTCGAAGGAAGGGCTGAGCACAAGGATTCGCGGGGTAATATTTTCCAGCCTGAGCAGCACACCCTCATCACTGTTTGCCACACCAAACCATTGAATACCCATTTTCTCAGCTTCTCGGGCTATCTCCAGAGAGCCATGTCCATAACCATCCGCTTTCACGATCTGCATATAATGCGTTCCGGTAGGAAGATAACTTCTCAACTGCTCGACATTATAACGGAAATTATCAAGATCAATAATTGTCCAGCTTCGGAAGAGTTCTTTGTCCTTCTTCATAAAGATAGAAAAATCCCTCCATTCGGAGTAAGAATGTCGGGATTAAAATAGTGTGGTGTACTATTTATTTAACTTTGGCTAACCAATAATCATTAATTGAAGGGAACTTTGCTTTAAGCTGTTTTCCCAATTCATTTGCCTCTGGTGCGGAATACAGACCTTTCAGACGCAGACGATAAAAAAGCTTGCCGTTTTTCTTGGTAGTCGTGATCTTGGTTTCGTATCCGTATTGCGCAAGCTTGTTTTTCTCTGTGATGATATTAGCATAACTCGGACTGGCAGCAACTTGAAGTTCATACGATTTTGCCTGGTCGGGCGGCACTTTTTTCGCAGGAACTGTCTGCTGCGCTGTTGGAGTAGTATCTTTTGTCTGCTCTTCCGGTTTGGTAACTTCAGGTTTCTTGGGCGGTTTGAGTTCATCGGTTTTCTTCTTACCGCATCCCTGAATACTTGCCAGAGATACAAGAAGAACAATCACCAAAATGGCAATCACAAAAATTTTTCTTTTCATGTAAGCCCCCATATTATTTTAAATAAAACAATCTTTCTTAAAAAAACTCGTCAAGTAATTACTTTATTCATGAACTTCACGACAAGTTATCTTGACAGTAAAATTTCGTCAAGTTCCAATTTCTCACATGAAAAAGGTCTTTTCAATTTTAGCGATATGCCTTGCGATAATAGTCATTTTTTCTTGCGGCAAAGATAAACCTCCGACTGGTGGACCACGGGATACAACTCCTCCCGAGATAATAGATATTGAGCCGGAAAATCTCACAAAAAATTTTCTTGATGACGAAATTACGTTTACTTTTACAGAGACTATAGATGGGCGCTCTTTTGAAGACGCACTCCACTTCTATCCTCCGATCATGAAGAAAAAGATCACTTCCGGCAAGCAAAGCGTCACGATAAAATTCAGGGAAGAGCTCAAACCGGATCAGACTTATCTGCTGACACTTGATACGCGCTGCAACGACCTTCGTGATAATGCTTTAGAAAAAACACGCACTCTTATTTTTTCAACTTCAGACACCATTTCTGCGCACAAATTAGATGTTGATCTTAAATTGGATGAACGAGCTCCTATTCGGCAGGGCATGTATTATGTGCAGCTTTATAATACCCAGGACACCATTTTCATCACCTCGCAAAATGCAGAGGTTTTACAAAAATTTACTTTTGAGAATCTCCCTTCTGATGGGATTTCGGTTCTTGCTTTTTTAGATGAGAATAGTAATTCTGAAGTTGAAAAAAAGCGGGAACTCTTTGCTGAGAAAATTGTAAAATTGCTTGAACCAGAGAACGAGATCACACTTACTCTTTCCCTCCAGGACACGACAAGACCTGTTTTGAAAAATATAGTAACTGAAAGTGCACAGCGTCTTCTCATTCGTTTTACTGAGGATATTAAAAACATCCGCTCAATGAAAATTACTAATCAAGTTACAAAGAGTAGATTGCCAATTTATGAATACATAATAACGGGCTCAGACATCGAGTGTATTACAGGCGTGTGCGATACGAACGCATATATACTTGAATTACAGAATATTATTGATTTCAAGGATAATATCACAGAACTTGATACTCTCAGTTTCATTAACAGGCAATTGCCGGACACAACATTTTTGGGGCTGGACTCTCTTTCACATGAGGACGGACAGACTGTAACAACTTTAACTCCTGAATTCCGAATAAAGTTCAATAAGATCATACCTTTGGAAAATATCTCTGTTTCACTTGTGAATTCCGAAGATGGGAAACCGGTTGAACTTTCACTACAAAAAGAGCATGGATATACTTTTGTGGTAAAACCTAAAAACCTATTAAGGAATTATGTGCCGTATTCTCTGATAGTCACTGAAGAGACCCGCGATTATGAAGGTAATTTGCTCAACGAAGCGGTAAATATTTCGATCTTACCACTCTTATATAACTAACTTATTTCCAGTATTTTAGCTCGACCTTGCCGTCAATAATTTCCAGGTAGCTGTAATACCTGATCCAATCACCAAGATTAATATACGTTCCCTTATCAAGCGGTAACACATGCGGATTATGGATATGTCCCATGACCGTATAGGAAAAACCTTTATCAAACAATTTATTTGAGAAATCGATCAATCCCTTTTCCTGCTTTGTCAGTGTTTTTCTGGATTTGTGGTAATTCTGGCTTGAGCGCGACATGAGTTTGCCTGTTCGTAATCCGGCATCGGGGTGAACCCAGCTGAATATTTTATGAACAAATGGACTTCGCAGAATACTTTTCAATACATGATATTGCAGATCGTTTGAGGTGAATTCATCGCCGTGAGATACGTAAAATTTCTTGCCGTCACAGGTGAAAATATAGTCATTTCTATATACTTCAGCCTGCAGGTTCAGCTGGAAGAAATCTTTGAAAACGAAGTCGTGATTTCCTGCAATATAGATTATCTGTGTGCCTTTTTCTATAAGAGATTTTAGTTTATGAAGTGTCTCAAAAAATGCCTTTGGAATAACCATCGTGTACTCAAACCACACATCAAAAAGATCTCCTGCAATAATAAGTTTGTTCGGTGGATCAGCAATAAGCGCATCGAGAAAGGAATAAAACATATCAAGTTTCTTTTGCTCTTCTTTATCGACGACGAAGCGTTGGTGAAGATCAGAAATGCAGATTATTCTCATGGGTCTCCTTTAATGTGTGAGTACATAATACACGATGTTTATGCCCATTTTAAATGCCTGTTCTCGTATATGTGAAGGGTCTTTGTGAACTTCGGGGGAAGCCCATCCGTCACTGATATTTGTTTCATATGTGTATAACACGATCAATCTGCCGAAATCATCAAAAATTCCAAATGCCTGAGGTCTTTTCCCATCATGTTCATGGATCTTGGGAAGTCCGTTTGGAAAGTTGTAAAAACTGTTAAAAAGCGGAAAAGAAGCTGGTAATTCCTGAAGAGTTTTTTCCGGGAAAACAAATGCCAATTCCCTGCGAATGTATTCATCCAGACCGTAATCGTCATCAATGTAGAGGAAGCCGCCTTTTTCAAGATAGTTTCTCAGATTTAAAATCTCTTCTTCAGAAAAACTGATATTGCCATGCCCGGTCAGATACAGGAAGGGGTAGTTGAGAATGGAATTATTTTTGAGGGAAACGATTGCCTGTTCTGGTGAGGTTTTGATCAAAGTCCGCACATTTATCTCATCGCAGAGATTAGGAATTACCGAAGTGTCATTATACCAATCGCCGCCGCCGTCATATTGGACACGGGCAATCGTGAGTTCCATTTCTCCTGATAGATTCAGAGGAATGAGCAAAATAAAAACAAATAAAAACATTTTTACTATATTCATGAGATTTGCATGAAATGAAGGAGCATTTTGGATGTCAATATTCTTGACGTTTGAAGATCGATCTCTACTTTATGACGCACGTGGGTGATTAACTCAGAGGCTAGAGTGCTTCCCTTACAAGGAAGAAGTCG
>CAYUTH010000093.1:0-9239 GCA_964447485.1 uncultured Candidatus Cloacimonadota bacterium
GAACTGCCGAATATATAAACAATGTGATTGTTCGTATCACCTTACCCGGTGCAATTTTCTTTGCATTTATCGCAGTTATACCGACATTTCTCATCAAATATGCCAGACTTCCTTTCTATTTTGGAGGTACAGGTTTGATCATTATTGTCGGTGTTGCGCTCGATACTCTGAAGCAAATAGAATCCCACCTTGTTATGCGTCATTATGACGGATTTATGAAAAAAGGTAAATTGCGAGGCAGATCAAGGTGATCGACATGAAAAAACGCATAGTTGTGTTATTAGGTCCTCCCGGAGCAGGGAAGGGCACTCAGGCAGAGTATATCAAAGAGAGATTTCATATTCCTCATATCTCAACCGGTGAAATACTGCGCGAGAACATTGATAATGGTACCCCTCTTGGTATCGAAGCAGATAAGTTCATGCACAGAGGCGATCTCGTTCCTGATGATCTTGTATTCGATATGTTAAAAGACCGCGTTCAGCAAAAGGATTGTGCTCTCGGTGCTTTGTTCGATGGATTCCCAAGAAATGTTGATCAGGCAGAAATGTTCTTCAATATGGAATATGTTTCCTCAAATGCAAAAGTCAGTGCAATTCTCATCGATATTCCTGATGACGAGGTCATTAAGCGGTTATCCAACAGACGTTATTGCCCGAGCTGCAAAAGCATTTATAACCTGATTCATAAAGTACCGAAGAAAAAAGCGGGAGATGCCTTCCTCTGCGATAAATGTGGTGCAGAACTTGTTATTCGTGATGATGATAAGGTTGAAACCATCAAGAATCGTTTGAAGGTTTTTCATAATGCTGCCGGACCACTCATTGATTATTTCAGCAGGAGGAATGTTCTCCATAAAGTGAATGGTGTTACCTCTCTTGAAGAAGTATCCAGGCAGATCGCAAAAATACTCGAATAAGTATGATCACGATAAAGAATGCCCGGGAAATCAAACTCATGAGGGAGAGCAATGCTCTTGTTGCCCTCATACTTGATGAGTTGCATGATATGATCAAACCTGGCGTGAATGTATATGATTTGAATGCTAGAGCAGAAGAGATCATACGGGAGCATGGCGCAGTATCTGCTTTCAAGGGATATAAAATGGATGATCTTGATCCCTATGAATATTCGATCTGTTCATCAATAAACAGTGAGATCGTTCACGGGTATTCGACTAAAGATAAAATATTACAGAATGGTGATATAATCGGCATAGATGTGGGTGTTAAATTGAATGGCTTCTGCGGTGACGGAGCCCGGACTTTTGTCGTTGGAACGATTTCCAGAGAAGTTCAATTTCTTCTCGATTGTACCAGGAAAGCCCTTGAAAATGCAATTGCACAGTGCACTCCCGGCAATAAAGTCGGAGATATTTCTGCAGCAGTAGAAAAAACTGCTAAGGATAGCGGAGTGCATGTCGCAGAATGGCTTACAGGACACGGTATCGGACGAGCATTGCACGAAGATCCGATAATACCAAACGTCGGCAAAAAAGGAACAGGACCTATGCTGAGACCGGGTATGACCATATCAATTGAGCCAATGTTCAATATTGGAACGTCAAAAGCTGTAGAAAAAGAATGGGTGTATTACACGATGGATGGTTCACCATCTGCGCATTTCGAAAACACCGTTCTTATCACAGAAAATGAACCAGAGATTTTAACGAAAACAAGGAGTTCGTAATGGCTAAAGACGGCCTCATAGAAGTTGACGGCACGGTCGTTGAAGCGCTTCCCGGCACGAAATTTATCGTGGAGCTGGAAAACGGACATAAAGTTCATGCCCATATTTCCGGTAAAATGAGAATGCATTATATTCGTATTCTTGTCGGGGATAAGGTGAAGATGGAACTCTCTCCTTATGACCTGAATAAGGGTCGTATCGTTTATCGTTATAAATAAATTAAAGGAATTTTTATCATGAAAGTTCGAGCATCAGTAAAGAAACTTTGTAAAGATTGTAAGATTGTAAAGCGCAAAGGGCGCATATATGTAATTTGTTCATCAAATCCAAAACATAAACAGAGACAAGGCTAATTAGGAGGCACTTTGGCAAGAATAGCAGGTGTTGATTTACCGAATGAAAAGCGAATTGAGATTGGCTTGACGTATATTTTTGGTATAGGTCGCTCAACCTCTAATGCGATACTGGGGAAAGCCGGTGTCGACAATAATAAAAAAGTAAAAGATCTTACTGACCAGGAAATCATTAAATTGCGTGATATCATCAGAGACGGTTATGTGATCGAAGGTGATCTGCGCAAAGAAAGAACCATGAATATCAAGCGTCTCATGGAGATTGGTTGCTATCGTGGTTTGCGTCATCGTATTGGTCTTCCTGTTCGCGGACAAAGCACACATTCAAATGCCCGTACAAGAAAGGGACCACGAAGTAGCCGAGTCGGCAAGAAATAACAGGAGAAGAGATGGCAGTAAAAAGCACAAAGAAAAAAACAGTAAGAAAAAAGAAAGTCCGCCTCCAAGAGACAGATGGTATAGCCCATATTCAGGCAACTTTTAATAATACTATAATCACAATTACTGATAAAAAAGGTAATGTGATCGCCTGGTCAAGCTGTGGAAAGAATGGATTCAAGAATTCAAAGAAAAGCACTTCTTATGCAGCTCAACAGACTGCAAAAGATATCGCATCCACAGTATTGAACATGGGTTTAAGAAATATTCATGTGAGGGTGAGTGGACCCGGTTCCGGAAGAGATTCTGCAGTTCGTTCACTTCAGGGCGAAGGTTTGAATGTATTGTCAATTCTTGATACGACTCCCATTCCACATAATGGCTGTCGACCACCCAAACGAAGAAGAATATAAGAGGATTCAGAATGGCTAGATTTTTAGGCTCAAAATGTAAATTATGTAGAAGAGAAGGCGTAAAACTCTTTTTGAAGGGTGCACGTTGTTACACTCAAAAGTGCAGTATTGAACGCAGAAATACTCCTCCCGGAGAGACCAAAAGAAGATATCGCGCAAAGTTAAGTGACTATGCAGTTCATCTTCGCGAAAAACAGAAAGCAAAACGCACTTATGGTCTTCTTGAAAAACAGTTCAAAAACTATTTCAAGAAAGCATCCCAAATGAAGGGTGTTACCGGCGAAAATCTTTTGAGACTTCTCGAAATTCGATTAGATAATACTATCTATAGAATGGGATATGCAACCTCCCGAAATGCTGCTCGCCAACTTGTGAATCATGGGCATGTGCTTGTTGATGGTAAGAAAGTTGATATTCCATCATTCCTCGTTGCACCCGGACAAAAGATCGAAATCAAAAGTAAAAGCAGACAAATACCCAATATCCACGAAGCTATGGAAGCTCACAAGTCACTTGACCAGTTCAGCTGGCTTGAAGTTCATCCTGAAGAATTTTCAGGTTATGTGAAAGCTCTGCCAACAGCTGACCAGCTTCCGCAGGATATTGATCATAGATTAATTATTGAATTCTACTCTAAATAAAAAATAGGAGTACACATGGTTGATTTAGAACCAATCCAAATGCCAACATATATTAAGAAGGACGATAAGACCTATTCTGATACGTATGGCAAATTCACTATCGGTCCATTCGAGCAGGGATTCGGCACAACGGTCGCGAATTCTTTCCGTCGTGTGCTTTTATCTTCAATACAGGGTGGAGCAGTCCGTTTTGTGAAGGTACATGGACTTCAACATCAGTATGCTGCGATTCCTGGTTCGCGCGAAGACTATATCGAGCTTATTCTCAACCTGAAAAATCTTGTCCTAAAGATCAACAGCAACGTAGAAGAAAAGCTCGAACTTTCTGTGAAAGGTCCCGGCAAGATCACTGCAGGACAGATCACCACACCAAAAGACGTTGAGATCATAAATAAAGACCTGTATCTCCTCGAGCTGGTCGATGATGTTGAATTTCATATGGAGCTCTGGGCGAATAACGGTATCGGCTATGTGCGCGAGAATGAGCATGATACAACCGAAACACAGATAGGGGTCATTCCTATTGATTCAATTTATTCTCCTATACGAAAAGTAAATTTCACTATCGGGAGAGAAAGAGTTGACGAGAAGATAGATTATGATAAGATCAATCTCGAGATGTGGACTGATGGAAGCATCGTACCTGAAGAAGCGCTCAGTCTTGCTGCAAAGATATTGAAAGATTGTTTCCAGGCAATAATTCAATTCAAAGAAGAACCAAAATATATTAAGAGAGAAAAGATCGATCCTGAACTGAAAAATCTTCAAAAACTTATGAAAATGAAGGTCACTGAACTTGAACTGAGTGTTCGATGCAGCAACTGTCTTGCAGCTTCCAAGATCGAATTTGTAAAAGAACTGGTTGCAAAATCAGAGAACCAGCTTCTCCGCTTACGAAATTTCGGCAAGAAGTCTCTCGATGAAGTCAAAACTGTGCTTGACCGCTACGGATTGAAACTTGGAATGGATATTGAAAAAATAGATGACCAACTTGACACTCTTAAAAAAATTGAGGAACAAAAATGAGACATCAAAAAAAAGGTACTTCATCATTTGGTAGACTATTAGGACCTAAAAAAGCTCTTTTGAATAATCTCGTGAAATCACTATTGCAAAATAGCAGAATTGAAACAACCTTTCGTCGAGCAAAAGAAACAGGACGTCTTTCAGAAAAACTTATCACCTATGGAAAAAAGGACACGGTTCACTCGCGCAGACAAGCATATAAAATTTTAAAAGACAGAGATCTGGTAAAAAAACTCTTTGATGAGATCGCGCCACTCTTTAAAGGCAGAAATGGCGGCTATACTCGTGTCATTAAAACAGGTTTTCGTATTGGTGACGCAGCTCCCACAGCTATTGTCGAATTTGTAGAAGAAGAGATCACTGATAAGAAGAAAAAGAAATCCAAAACGGATAAACCAAAAAGTGCAAAGAAACCTGTTGTAGAAAAGAAAAAAGTAGAAAAGCCAAAAACTGAGAAAAAAGAAGAAGTCAAAGAAGTTGTTGAAGAGATCGAAGTAGAACCTGAAATTGAAGAAATTCCTGAAACTGTCGAACCTGAAATTGAAGATAAACAAGAAGATCTCGAAGAAGCAAAAGAAGAAGTAGAAGAAGCTCCAGCGCTAAAAGAAGAAGAAATAGTAGACGAGATAGCTGAAAAAGAAGAGAAAGTAGAGCCTGGACCAGAAAAGGAAAAAGAACCTGAAAAAGAAGAACAATCTGCAGAAGTAGTTGACAAAGATAAATCTGAATAATTTATTTTACATAAAGTTTTCCCCCTAAAGCGGTAGTTATATCGCTTTAAAGACCTCCTCAGCCCAGGTGGCCTCCCCTCTGCCTGGGCTGTTTGCTATTGACTGAAAAATTATAAAGTGTTAATAAAGTAATAAGGAGTGACAATGCAAGGTAAATGGGTATGTCCGAAGTGTAAGAATACGGAGTATGAAACCGACCAATTCCAGGCAACCGGCGGTACTTTTACAAAATTGTTTAACGTCCAATCAAAAAAATTCACAACCGTTACCTGCACGCGCTGCAAATATACTGAGATATATAAAGCTACAACGAGCTCTTTGATTAATATTTTTGATTTCTTTACGAACTAAAATTTCTACGATTCGCACCCTTCATTTGTGCGAAGGTCATAATCACATTTGTTTTTATATCCCGAGCTCAAGCACGCGGATACTCAATATCCTTCATTATAGTTCAGGATAAACCTGAACCTACCCCAAAAAAAATATGTGTAGCGACTGTTTATTCCGTCGATTGATTTAAGAATGAAGATTAACGATTGAAGATTTGAGATTTGTATAATACTGTCAACTGGGGGCATTTGCTCCTACATTCTTTGATAGCAGGCAGATTAAAATTTATAATTGATTATATCTTTGCGTTCTCTGCGTCTCTGCGAACTCTGCGAGAAAATATTTAGAACTTTCCAGCTTCCTGCAAAATACCAAACTGCAAACCATAATCACTCACAAAGATATCCTTGATTCCGAGATATGAAAAAATGCTCTCGAGAAGTATCGTACCTGATAACAATACATCAGAGCGATGAGGGTCAAAGGGAATGAGCTTCTCAATGTCTTCATAGGATAATTTTTCCCACAAATCCTTGAAATAAAGCACATCATCCAAAGTGAGAACCTGCTTGTGGACCTTTTCCGAAATCCATTTTTTCAAACCTTGTTTTACTGCAACGAGATTCGTGACTGTGCCGCCTACGCCAACAACTTTATATGAAGATGGCACGTGTTCAATTATCGTTGATTGAGATAACACATCTTCACAAAAGGCATACTTTTTTTCATCAGACTCGAACAGGTTATTCAACCTCCGAACACCCATGTGCAAGCTTGTTGAATAAGTCATCTTGCTGTCTTCAACGATAATAAACTCAGTGCTGCCGCCGCCGATATCAAAGATAATGAGATTTTTATACTCTTCAAATTCATGCTTGTTTGCAATGTAGTCGTAATACAATTCCTGTTCCTCAGAAAGTATATAATAGGGGAGTTCATGCTTCTTTTTCAACCAGTCAGAAAGCGTCGAAATATTTTTTGCTTCTCTCGCCGCCGATGTGCCGGTAATGATGATCTTCTTCGCCGCATACTTACGAGAAACCTGGATATACTTTTCGAGAATCGTTTTCGCTTTTTCAATCCCCTCATGAGTCAACAATCCTTTTTTCATGCCTTTGCCAAGTGATGAGGTTTGTGCATCCCTATGAAGAACAGTTATTTTGTCGTTATGTTTGTCAGCGATCAACAGCAGAATGGAATTCGTACCGACATCGATTATCGAAATGATATGCTTCATTGAGTGTTAAAGAAAAGTATGTAATTCCTTAAGCAACTCATCGATGATGTTCTGTTCGGGAATTTTCCTGATAATTTTTCCTTTTTTAAAAAGTACTGCATGACCTTTTCCACCAGCAATGCCGATGTCCGCTTCCTCAGCTTCTCCCGGTCCATTTACCACACAGCCCATTATCGCAATAGAAATATTTTTCTCGATCTGCAATTTGTGAATTTCTTTTTCCACCTGCTTCGCAATGCTTATAATATCGATCTCTGTTCTCCCGCATGTGGGGCATACAATGAGGTGCGGACCTCTTCTCAGATCGAGTGCCCGAAGGAGTTCTAATCCAACTTTTACTTCCTCGACAGGATCATCTGCAAGCGATACACGCAGCGTATCGCCGATTCCTTCTGCGAGGAGTGTTCCGATGCCAATTGATGACCGAATGGTGCCTGAGAACGCTGTACCGGCTTCTGTGACTCCCAAATGCAGGGGAAAGTCACATTGCTCGCTGATCTTTCTGTACGATTCGATCGTGAGAGGCACAGATGATGCTTTCAAAGAGAGTTTTATGTCGTAAAAATTTTGCGATTCAAAAAAACGGACATAATGCATCGCACTTTCCACAAGAGCATCCGCAGTGACGCCGTATTTCTTTTTTATATCCTTTTCAAGCGATCCTGCATTCACCCCGATGCGAATTGGGATATGAGCTGATTTTGCAGCGTCGATAATGTGTTTTACTTTATCATTACTTCCGATATTACCCGGATTGATGCGTATACAATGCACACCGTTCTCGATCGCTTTGACTGCGAGCTCATGATTGAAATGAATATCTCCGATAACAGGAATAGGGGATCCATCTAAAATTTCCGGAAGTGCGTCAACAGCTTTCATGTCCGGTATCGCAACACGTATAATATCACATCCGTGAGCTGCACATTGGAGGATTTGCCCGAGAGTCTGTTCTGCATCCCGGGTATCGGTGTTGGTCATAGACTGCACGGAAATGGGTGCATCACCGCCGATTTTTACGTTGCCGACTGCGATTTGCCGGGTCTTCTTTCTTGGAATCATAAATACTTTTTCTCGAAATCCAGCAATCTCTTTTTCACATCGATTCCGCCACCGAAACCTCCCAGCCCTTTATCCGAGCGTATCACACGATGGCAGGGAATAATAATGGGAATCGGATTTACATGATTTGCATTTCCGACCGCTCTGGATGATCTTGGATGACCAATACCTTTTGCGACGTCCTGATAGGTTTGTGTTTTTCCATAGGGGATTTGCTGAAGATATTCCCACACTTTTATCTGAAAAGGAGTTCCCACAAGCACAAGCGGCAGATCAAAGGTTTTTCTCTTTCCTGCATAATATTCTTCAAGCTGCTTCAAATACTTGTTATCTTTTGAAAGCTCGAAGATCACATCCTTATCCTTGCCGTCGAACTGAATAGTGTGCAGTCCTTCATCGGAAAAAGTAAGAAGTATGTTCACGAGATTGTTTTTTAAGATGCTTTGATATAATTTCATAAATTTATGTAGATGAAAAAGCCAAGCTTATTGTCAATAATTTCTTGTTTATTTCACTCAGATAGAATAAGAATTTTTTTACGAACATCCTATCCCTGTCTTGATGAAGAGGTTGGTAAAATCTGGATTTTAAAATCAGATTAGTAAAAATCCAGCAAAATCTGAAGAAAATATACGTTCAGACTCTTTAAGACAAGAACATGTTTCTTTTACTAAAGTTCTGTTGAATAATTATCACCTTTGCACGATGCCGAGTTGCTGGAGCAGTCCAAGCTCATCGATCGTGTGCCAGTGTTCAACGATCTTGCCGTCTTCAATGCGGTAGAAGTCCATACCGTTGACCGACACTTTTTTTCTGGTTGCAGGAATATTTCCGAATGCACCTTTCTGAATTCCTGTCCAGTGATATCTCGCTGCAACGAAGTCGTTCTCGGACACGAGTTGTTCCAGGAAAAAGTGTAGATCAGGAAACGCTGACCGCATTCCCTTCATTTTGAGTTTCACTCCTTCAGCACCGGAAGGAGTATCCGGAAGCGGATTGTGATCAACATAATTTTCCAGAATAAGGTCGTCGAGTACGTCCAAGTTGTTGCCGTTCAATACCTCGTCAAATAAGCGGTGAATAACAGTTTTATTATCCATAACACTCTTTTCTAAATATCTTCCTCTTTTCTTTTCGTTTATTTTAAACCAAAAAATTTGGATCTGTCTTTTCCATGAGAAGGATTATGACAAAACATCATGCCCTTATTATGCAGATACAAGCCCGAATATGATTCCGGCAATGCCTACCACAAAACACAGGATCACATTTACCCAGTAGGGTGTGGGCTTTTCTTCTTTTGTGATTCTGAAAATCCCTTTGATTGATACAACTCCGGTCGTCAGCCCTCTGTATCCGAAGCAGAGGAGAGCAAA
>CAYUTH010000094.1:0-9229 GCA_964447485.1 uncultured Candidatus Cloacimonadota bacterium
GAGATGCCATTTTTTTTCAATGAACAATCCTATGAAAAAAAATATTAAAATATTTATAACCATTGTAAGACCAAGCTGTGCAACAAGCCCGAGTCCCTCAAAAACCTCTTTATAATACCCCTTATTCTTCAAAGGCATTATGGTTATTTTTCTTTGCTCTTTTTTGTGCTTTTCGGGGTATCAACCTGCTTTATACTGCAATTTCCGTTGATCTGTGTTCCAGATTCCATAGAAAGCACCTTTGCTATTATATCGCCATTGATGACTGCAGAGCTTTTAAGTTCTAATTTTTTCTCTATTGTGATATTTCCCTCGACTTTGCCCGAAATGATCCCTTCGTCGGATTGAATATTAGCTTTGATATTTGCTTTTTCTCCAATAAGCAAAAAACCTTCACAATGAATTTTTCCCTCAACTTCACCATCGATGCGAACACCACCTTCAGAATGAATTTCTCCATTGAATTTCGTATGTTCTCCGATAATTGTATCCAAATTATTTTCTCCGTTTTTCACTTAAAACCTCCATCTCATTTTATTTTTGTCTCAGGATCGATATTTTTGTCATGATATAAAATTTCAAAGTGCAGGTGCGGGGCAGAACTAATACCTGTGTTGCCGACTTCCGCGATCTGTTCTCCTTTGCGCACAAAAGTTCCAACCTCTACATTTATATGGGAGTTATGACCATAACTTGTTTTATATCCATTCAGATGATCGAGCACTACTATTTTCCCATAGACCTCGTCATCAAGATTGACAGATTCAACCACCCCTGAAGCTGCAGCATAAACCGGTTCGCCAATTTTACCTGCAAGGTCGATGCCATAGTGGCTTCGTTTGGGCAAATATGGCTTTGTAAGGATCAATTCGGCGAGAGGGCAAAAATTCGGGATATACTGCTGATAATTAATAAAAATATCAGTTGCTGCCTCGAGTTCCTTTTCATGCACCTGAATATTTTCTACAGATTTTGATTGGATAACCGGGCTTTTGGTATCTTTGGGCAATGAGGCAATAACATCTTCTAATTGCTTGACCTTGAGATTCAAACCCTGTTTTTCCTGTCTCAAAATATCATTCTTTGTTGTCAGATCGCTGATAAGATATAATGAGACAACGATATATGATCCGACCAAAATAATTATTATTATTGAAAGAAATACAACTAATCTTCTATGTTTCATTTTTATGAAGTATCATATTGAGGATTTTTTCAAATTCATCCTCGGAATGGTAATAGATCTCGAATTTACCTTTTTTATACCCTTTAATTTTCACTCTGGTTCCAAATCTCTTTTCGAGATCCTGTTCGAGTGCGACTAAATGGATATCCCGTTTTGCAGGTTTTTTTTCTTTTCTAATATTTTTAAACTTTTTAGATATCGCCTCCGCGGTATGCACGGACATTTCGTTTTTCACAATGTAATTTGCAAAATCTACTTGCAGAGAAGGATCAACCTGGAGAATGGCGCGTGCATGACCGGCAGACAGTATATCATTTTTTATCATTTCGATAATGGGTTCCGGCAATTTCAAAATCCTTAATGCATTCGTGATCGCAACCCGGCTTTTGCCAACTATATCAGCGATTTTTTCATGTGTGTATTTGAACTCATCCACAAACCTCTGATATGCCATTGCTTCATCAACTGCATTCAGGTTTTCTCTTTGAATATTTTCAACGAGTGCGAGAGTAAGCATTTCCTGGTCTTTTGCTGTGCGGACTATCGCAGGCACTTTTGCGAATCCTGCGATCTGGGCAGCAGTTAATCTTCGCTGACCTGCAATGAGTTCGTATTTGTTATTATCTGCTTTTCGTACAATAATTGGCTGAATAATACCATTTTCTGAAATGGAATCCGCCAGTTCCTGCATCTGATTTTTATTGATGGATTTTCTCGGCTGGTAGGGATTGAAAGATATATCTTTAATTGCGATCAGCTTTACGCCGGTTTTTTCATCTTCATCAATTTGAACGAGTGCTTCCAAACCTTTTCCAAGTTTGCTCATGCGTCATCCTTTCCATCTTTTTTTAATACTTCCTGTGCAAGATGCAAATAATTTTGCGCGCCACGCGAACTGATATCATACGTCAGGATCGGCTTGCCATAGCTCGGGGCTTCACTCAATTTTACATTTCGGTCAATTATTGTATTGAAAACTATATCTTTAAAATATCTTCGGACCTCTTTGGCAACTTGTTCGGCTAAAATTGTTCTTCTGTCATACATGGTGATAACAATGCCAAAAATGGAAAGATCGGGATTAAGTTTTCTTTTGATAAGCTTAATTGTTTTGAGCAGTTGCGCGATGCCTTCCAGTGCATAATACTCCGACTGTATCGGAATAAGAAGGTCGTTGGAGGCGACCATCGCATTTATTGTAAGGATGTTGAGGGACGGCGGACAGTCTATGATGATATAGTCAAATTTCCCATCAATAGCGGAAAGTACTTTCTTCAGACGCTGTTCTTTATCGTCTACTGTGAGAAGTTCTACCTCGCAGCCGATCAGGTCTATCGAAGAAGGAATTATACGCAAATTTGCTATGCTTGTCTCAAGAATTGCATCATAAATGTTTAAATCTCCAAGTAACAGATCGTATATTTGTCCATCAACAGAGTTTTTATCTATTCCTATTCCGCTCGTGCAGTTCGCCTGAGGGTCGAGGTCGATAAGTAGCACCTTTTGCCCATATGAAGCGAGCGATGCGGCAAGATTAATCGCTGTTGTGGTCTTGCCGACCCCGCCTTTCTGGTTTGTGATCGCGAGTGCTTTAGCCATGCTTTTTTACTATGATAAGGGCTCTTTTACCGAGCCCGGAATACTCTTTTCGTATTATTTCTGTTGTCTCACAATCCGCATACTGCTTAATCTTGTCAACTTCATCAATATTAACTTCTGATTTATACAATATGAGTTTCCCCGAAGGTTTCAAAAGTGAAAATGACTTCCGGAAATATTCATCGTTCATTTTTACTGCGCGCACCGTGATGTAATCAAAACTATTTTCCAGGTTTTGATCCAGATATTCAAAGCGCGAGTGAATTATGCTCGTTTCGGACAGCTTAAGCTCCTGTTTTAAGAATTTGAGAAATAGAACTTTCTTTCGGATTGACTCGACACAAAATAATTTTATAGAAGGATAGATTATTTTTAGTGGTATTCCGGGAAATCCCCCGCCGCTACCAAAATCCAGAACTCGGGAATCACCTAAGTCGATAACATCGGCGATAAGAATGGAATCAAAAAAATGTGTGAGCCATATTTTTTCTATTGATGAGTTTGAAACCAGATTGATTTTTTTGTTTTTATCTCTGAGGATCGTCTCGTATGATTCAAACAAATTATACGCTGTTTCCGAAATGTTATGCCGCTTCAGAAAACTTTGAAATTCTAATTTATCGTGCATCAAGAGTTTTTAATTTCACTAACAGTGCCGATACATCAGCAAAAGTGACTCCGGGTATTCGAGCAGCTTGTCCGACTGAGAGCGGTTTAACTTTTGTGAGTTTTTCTCTTGCTTCGTAAGAGATTGTCTCGAATTTCAAATAATTGAAATCTAAAGGAATCGACTTGCTTTCAAGATAATTAAACCGTTCGATCTCCTGATGCTGCCTCTTTATATACCCCTCATATTTTACTTCAAGAGATATTTTCTCTTTTATATCACCCGTCACGTCACTTTCAATCTTGTACCCAAACTTCGCAAGATCGTCATAAGCAATTTCCGGTCTTCGGAGAATAGCTATCATTTTATATGATTTTTCCGAATCAGATATAGCGTTTTCTTTCTTTAGTTTCTTGATTTCTCTATTTTTAATTTTTAATGCGTCGGTAAACTGTCTGTATCTCTCTTTATCGATTAGTCCCAACTTATAGCCCAAGGGCATGAGCCGCTCATCTGCATTATCCTGCCGCAGGTGAAGACGATACTCCGCCCGTGCAGTGAACATCCGATACGGTTCATCGACTCCTTTTGTCACAAGGTCATCTATGAGAACTCCGATGTAGGAATTATCTCTACGCATGATGATAGGGTTCTTGCCTCGCACAGAATGTACTGCATTGATACCTGCGATAATTCCTTGCGCAGCTGCTTCCTCATAACCGGAAGTGCCATTTATCTGACCTGCAAGAAACAGCCCTTTTATCAGTTTTGTTTCAAGACTATAATGAATATATTCTGTGGGGATGCAATCGTACTCGATCGCGTATCCGTAGCGCATCAATTTTGCTTTTTCAAGACCTTCGACAGAGTGTATCATATCGAGTTGAACCTGCGGAGGAAAACTTGTAGGCAGTCCGTTTGCATACATTTCAAAAGTATTGATTCCCTCGGGTTCTATAAAAACCTGGTGCCTGTCTTTCTCTGGGAACTTCTTAATTTTATCTTCAATCGAAGGGCAATACCTCGCACCAATTCCCGTAATATTTCCACTGAACAATGAGGATTTTGTGATATTATCCGCAATTATTTTGTGTGTATTTTTGTTTGTATATGTGAGAAAACAGCTTACATAATTTTTCGGCTGAATCTCTGTATAGTATGAAAATTTGGGTGGTGGTTCATCTGGTTTTTGTTCTTCCAGCTTTGAATAATCAAGAGTACGAGAATCGAGTCGGGCAGGGGTGCCGGTTTTAAATCTAACTAACCGAAAGCCGAGTTCTTTCAAAGAATCAGATAGCTTGAGTGAAGCAAATTCGCCTGCTCTTCCGGCAGAGTATTTATTTTTGCCAATATGAATCGTTCCATTAAGAAAAGTGCCCGCAGCAATAATCATGGTTTTCCCAAAATAGGTCTGTCCATACTGCGTTTTAACCCCTTTTATATGCCCGTTTTCTACCACGAGTTCTTCGACAAGGGCTTCTTTTATCTCAAGGTTCTCCTGATGTTCCACCACAGATCGCATCTCCATCTGATATTTCATCCTGTCTGCTTGAGCGCGTGGCGCCCACACTGCGGGACCTTTGCTCTTGTTCAACATCCTGAAATGAATACCTGTTTTATCTATGACCTGTCCAATTGCGCCGCCAAGTGCATCGACCTCGCGGGTGAGATGCCCTTTTGCCAACCCTCCAACTGCGGGATTGCACGACATCCGCCCTATCGTTTCGAGCTTGATCACGAACAGGAGCGTATTTGCTCCCATCTTTGCGGCAGCAAGTGCCGCTTCACATCCGGCATGTCCAGCGCCGATAACGATGACATCAAAGATATGGGAATGCATTGCTATTTTACTTCCTGATTTTCTTTGTAACGGAGTTTTTCAATGCCCTGAATTTCGTCAACTATTATAAACCATGAATTTTCTTTCATTCGAAGCTCTCATAATAAGCAAAAGCAAAAAACTTGACGTAATAAAAATATTACACACTAAATCCATTTATTAAAATTTGGTAAAAATCATGCCAGAAAAAATAGACACCGCCCAATCTGATGCTATTCTCAAGATTATACGGACAATTAACTCTCATCTTAATCTTGATAAAGTGCTTAAATCCGTTATGGATGTCACAACCCAGGCTATGCAGGTAGAGGCTTCTTCTCTTGTACTTATTGATGAAGAAACGAGTGAGCTCCTTTTTCACGTGACGGAGGGTGAAAAAGCAAAGATCATCAAAACAATACGAATGAAAGCGGGTGAAGGAATTGTCGGATGGGTTATTAAAGAAAATGAGCCGGTACTCGTTAATGATGTATCAAAAGACAAACGTTTCTACAAAGCTGCGGATAAAAAAAGCGGCTTCATCACAAAATCAATACTTTGTGTGCCGATGAGCACTCCTGATAAATGCCTTGGTGCAATTGAAGTGATTAATAAAAAGAATGACGGAAAATTTGATGATGCTGACCGAATTTTTCTTGATGCGATCTCTTCACAAGCAGCCATTGCAATCGAAAATGCCAAACTTCATGCGCGGATTGTGAAAAATGAACGGCTTGCTGCAATCGGGCAAACTGTTTCGGGACTTGCTCATTGCATAAAAAATATACTTAACGGAATACAGGGCGGGTCATATATTCTTGACCTTGGACTAAAGAGGGAGAATTTCTCAAATGTGGACAAGGGTTGGAATATTGTAAAAAAGAACAATGCGTTCATGAAAGAACTTGTGCTTGACATGCTCTCATATTCCAAAGAACGTGAACCGGAATATATGACTGCAGATGTAAATGAAGTGGTGAAAAGCGTGTGCGATCTTATGGATCAAAAAGGAAAAGAGAAAAATGTTACAATGCATTTCTTGCCGGAAGAATCTCTTGGCGAAGTTGAGATCGATGCAAAAGGAGTGAAACGCTGCGTTCTCAATCTTGTTTCCAATGCCATAGATGCGTGTGAAGAATCTACCAAGGGCAATGTCGAAGTATCAATACAATCGAACAAAGGGAAGACTTTTAAAATTCATGTTTCGGATTCGGGGATCGGCATGTCACCGGAAACTCAAGCAAAACTATTCCAGGTTTTTTTCAGCACAAAGGGTTCAAAGGGCACGGGACTTGGACTCGCGGTTTCCTACAAGATCATAAAAGAGCATGGGGGAAATATTTCTGTTGACTCAGAAAAGGGAAAGGGCACAAAATTTACTATTACGTTGCCAAAGAAAAGAAAAAAATAATTACCGCCGGAGGTACATAATGGCAGAAAACAAAAAGATACTTATTATTGATGACGAACCCGACGCAACCGCGTTTTCGGAAGCAATGCTTTCTGAACTTGGAGATTTTGAGATAGTAACTGCATGCAATGGGCTTGAGGGATTACAAAAAGCTGAAGCACTTAAACCCGACCTGATCATTCTTGACGTGCAGATGCCTGTTATGAACGGCTTCCAGGTCTTTAGAGAACTCAAGAAAAAAGATGACACTGAAAATATTCCCGTCATTATGCTTACAGGTATCGCAACAACTACCGGACTTCGATATGATGCAAAAGACATGGGTATTACACTTGGATCTGAGCCAGATGCATTTATCGATAAACCGGTTGAGCCGGAAGAATTTCATAAAACGGTAAGTCAAATACTCGGATTGTAATCGTTTAATTATTAAACTAAATTTATTATTTTTGGTTGTATAAGAATTTTATCATAATTTTATGAAAAAGAAAAAAAGAGGACTGCAAAAACAGATATTAGCCCTCTATTTCATATTCACATTTTCTCTTGTATTCCTTCTGATATTTAGTATTTGGCAGCTTACCAAATTCGGTATTTCAGAATTTGAATATGAGAGAATTTCCCGCATGCTCACAAACCTGAAAGCGCTTCAACTCGATTACACAAACGACCTGAATAATTTTACTTCAGAAATTGCGAATAATCCTGCTCTTATTTCGTCTGTGGAAAATCATGATATTGCATCTATTCATTCCATACTTAAATCTTATGATGACAGTTCTTTAGCAACTTATATGGCTCTCTTCGATGCTCACGGTGCCGTGCTGTATGGAGAGCAATGGGAGCTTGTTGAATCGTTTCTGCCAAAAATGCTTTTATTGGCGAAACAGAATTCAACTCAGGGTTTTACTGCAAATTTTTCAAATAAAATTTATTACTTTTCTTACGAGCCGCTTTATTCTGAAAATGATCAAAAGAAAACATTTCTGGGATTCTTTCTTAATGTAAACCAGGTAACTTCTTCTGAAATCGGCATCGCTCAAAATCCCCAAATATTTCTTTTGCCTTTCTCTAAACCACTCAATCCAGAGCAAGATGTTCTCAAAAAAATGCTTCCCGATTTTGAAAAGAAACTTCCAGCTGTGCTAAAAACAAAAAATAACGAATCTGTTTTACGAATTAGCGGCGAAACTGCAATCGGGCTTCTTATTAATTATAATATTTTCGCCGAGCCAGCTTCGCTCACTGTTTATCTTTATGAGAGAGAATTCAATAAATTCTATCGTCAGAGTATGTTCTTCTTCTTTCTTATTCTGGCAGCATCAAGCCTTGTGATTGTGAGTTTTTTGAGCAACTGGTTCACCAAAAAAATAATGCAGCCCGTCAGGCAAATAAGCGAAAAAATGCAGAGGATTGAGAGAAACCCGCTTGGTATAGAATATATTGAGGACGAATATGGCGGTGAGCTCAGTAATATGGTTTCTGCGTTCAGTTCGATGAACAAATCTCTTGTCGAATATCACAAATCTTTGCTTGAGTATAAAGTCCTTACTGATAATGTTGATATCGGAGTACTGTGGATGGATTCCAAGATGAATATCTTGATTTGTAATCCAAGTGCTATGGAAATTCTTGAACTCATCTCCCCTGATGAGATCCTCGGGAAAAATCTATCAGAATTTATCCGGCTTGATGAGGACCTCATATCTAAGGCTCATGAAGACAGCCTGACCATTCCTCGTCTTGAGATCAATCTTCCCGGGATAAAGAAGTTCGTAAAATTTGTTATCCTGAATATCAAAGCTGTTGATGACACAATCGGCTTGCGCATGGTTGCCACGATAACCGATATAACACGTGAAATCAATGAAAAAAAAGCGCGTGATGCCCTTGAGATGGAAATCATAAAGAGTAATAAATTAGCTGAGATCGGAAGAAGAGTCGAGGGCGTCGTGCACAACATGAATTCCCCGCTCAATTCCATTCTCGGGTATGCTCAACTTGTAAAAAAAGATTATAAAGATAATGAAGATGTAGATAAAATTATTAATGCTGCCAAGAATATATCTCAGGCAGTCAAAACACTCTTACGAAAAGTTCAGCAGGATAATATTTCCATGATGCGCCCGATTGACATTAACCTGCTTATCGAACAAGAACTCGAACTTCTTAAACATAATCTTTTCTTCAAACATTATGTAGTGTTACAAACAGAACTTTCTCATGACCTTCCATCAGTTAAAGCAGTGTATAGCGATATAAGCCAAAGCTTTACCAATCTTGTAAATAATGCGATCGAGTCTATGCACGAGAGTAAAGAACGTAATATTTGGGTGCGTACATATCAAACTGAAGACATGGTCGCAATAGAAGTTCGAGACAGCGGAGAGGGAATTGAAGAGAGATACCATTCAGCCATATTTGAGCCTTACTACACATCAAAAAAGGAAAAGGAACAGGGCGGGTTTGGGCTCGGGCTTGCGATCTGTAAAAACGTTGCCGAACGTTATGGCGGTTACATAACAGTAAACTCAGAACGAGATAAAGGAAGCACTTTTACATTGTTCCTTCCTTTTAATAATAGGTGAAATTAATCCATGGAAAATG
>CAYUTH010000095.1:0-4459 GCA_964447485.1 uncultured Candidatus Cloacimonadota bacterium
ATTTCCATCGTCAAAAGATCATTGGTAATTATATTGTAGATTTCTATTGTCCGGCACTTGATCTTGTAGTAGAGATAGATGGAAGCAGCCATGATTCTAAAATAGACTATGATCAAAAAAGAGAAGAATATTTAACTTCACTTGGATTGCATATTGTACATTTTCCTGATATAGAAATCAAAAAGAACCTTTGTGATGTAATGGAATATTTGGGAGAGTATTGTATAAAATTATTGGATAGTATGAATGATAGTGAAAAAAAGAGAACACCCCGTCCGCCAGCTGGCAGACACCCCTCTGTGAGAGGGGAATAAACCATGAACGAGAAATTGGTGAATTTCAAAAATAAACAACTGAGAAATGTCCTCATTGAATCTCATCACGTCGGTAGGCGAATAAGGTCAAAGCTAAGACTCGACAAATAAATGAAACTAAATCTTCCTTTCAGCATACCCATCATCTTTGTTCGCAGCTCCCGCGCCAAGCGCATAAGCATTTCGGTTAAAGCTGAAAGAATTCGTGTTGCAGTTCCGCTAGGTGTCTCAATGAAGAAAGCACAGAAATTTGTTGAGACAAAAGCAGACTGGATCAGGAAACATGTGCAGAGACTCAATGAACTCAAGAAGAATTATCAAGCGCCAGCAATCTCACAGAATATTAATCGTACACATGCAAAAGCTGTACTTATTCATACATTGGATACTTTAGCTGAAAAGCATGGATTTACTTATAATCGTGTGCTCATCAAAAATCAAAAAACGCTGTGGGGGAGCTGCTCACACAAAAATAACATCAATCTCAACATGAAACTCATTCTGCTGCCCGATGAGCTTCGGGAGTATATTATTATGCACGAGCTTGTTCATCTCAAAGTAAAAAATCACAGCCCTGCATTTTGGAACGAACTCTCACGTTATTGCCCGGACTATAAAAAGCGAAGAAGAGAATTAAAAACCTACCGGTTGGAGTTTATGTAAAAAATTATTCACCACAGAGTGCGCAGAGAGAAGAAAAAAATTCAACAAAACACTTTCACTCTGGGCAGGACAAAGTGGAAAGGAATCGATGTATTATTAAAGAGGTTTGGAATCCTCGTTCCTTAGAATTCTACATTCTGATTTATTTTCTTTATCCATCAAACAAAAAAGAATAAATTTGACAATCAAAACTCAAAAAATTCCCTTTTTGTTATCTTATCATATTTGAAATAATTTGAAGTAACTTGAATGCCACTTTAAAACAACGAGGAGAAAAAATGAAAAAAAACATAGGAACTTTAGATAGAATAATTAGAGTGATCATAGCTGTAATTATTGCGATTTTGTATTTTACAAATGTACTCGCAGGAACATTAGGAATCATACTATTGGTTATAGCAGGATTGCTGATAATGACAAGCATAACAGGTTTCTGCCTACCCTATAAACTTTTCGGCATTAGTACTATATCAAAAGGAAAATAGATAGAGAAAACAAAAAGAATAACATCAAACCTACGAAAGGATGCACATGAAAAAATCATTACTACTTGTTTTTTTAGTACTACTTACCACAACTCTCATGGCAGAAGACTATGCCTTGCTTTTTAATGGAGAGTATTACAATGAGGTCACAATTCCAAATAATCCGGCACTCAGTCCCGCAACCGCAATGACCATTGAAGCGTGGGTAAAGCCCGACAGTATAACCCTTTTGCCCTCTATTGTTGGTAACGAAGAGTGGCTCAGCACAAATGACGGTTTTATCCTGCGTATTGAAAATAACAGCTTCGTTGCAGTTCCGCAATTTGCTATTGGGACAAGCGCTGGCTGGTATCGTTCAAGTGCACCTTCTGGCTCAGTTCCCCTGAATTTATGGACTCATATTGCAGGATCATTCGACGGCTCACATGTGAGGATTTTTATCAATGGTAAAGAAAAGGAAGCAACTCCTTGTGTTGAAACAATGCAACCTTCAGTAGTGGATTTGAGAATCGGAGGTCACTATTATACTTATGCAAACCGACAATGGAGCGGAGTGATTGACGAAGTCCGGTTATGGAATATTGCCCGTACAGAAACTGAAATAAGCAATAATATGGATAATCCACTTACAGGTGCAGAACCCGGTCTTGTCGGACTATGGAGAATGCAGGCAGGAAATGGTTCTATTGCGTATGATTCTACAATAAACGGTTTCAATGGGAGCATTTCTGGAGCAACTTGGACAGCTGGTTATCCTATGGATCCGACTGGAGTTGAGCATATTCCTGAACAACTCACCACTCAACTTATCGGCAATTCCCCGAATCCGTGCAAAACAACTACAAGTGTGAGTTATTCAATCCTCGAACCGGGACGAGTAAGAATCCAGGCATATAATCTTTTAGGTCAGCTCGTAGAGTCACCTGTTGATGAAATCAGACAAGCAGGATATCATACATTTGACTGGAACACCTCTGATCTGGAAACAGGCATTTATTTTTTGAAATTGACCACACAGAAAAAAATCTCTGTAAGCAAAATAGTGCATATAAGATAATAACACTTGCAACTCATCTCAAAGTTTAATTCTCGTTCCTAAGTTGAACTTTGGAACGAGCAGATAAATGAAGGATATTCATGAAATTGAAGTCGTTATTTATATTTTTTATCTTTTTCATAACTTTTTGGATGTCAGTTTGTGCCGATGTCATCTTTGAGGAAGAAAAATATTCTTTGGACGGCATTGACGGACCGTATATATTCAATCATGATCCTTCAGTTCTTGTATATGAAATTGATGAGAGTAATGAACTGAATTTTCATGAAACAATTCGTACAGATACGTTCAAAGTTGTCGTTCCGAATGAAATCAATGATACATTTTATTTCACTCTTCAGGACAGTTTGATAATTTATCCTGCGTGTTATCCGGCTTCAGATAAAATATTTGTACTTTCGGATATCGAAGGAAATTTCAATGTGCTCGTAAGTCTTCTTCAAGGAAATGGAATTATTGATGAGCATTTCAACTGGGCTTTTGGGGATGGACATCTTGTGGTGAATGGAGATCTTGTTGACAGAGGTGAATTCGTCACTCAGGTGCTCTGGCTTATCTATAAACTCGAACAACAAGCTCAGGAACAAAATGGTATAGTGCATGTTATTCTTGGGAATCATGAGAACATGGATATCAAAGGGCGAACAGATTATACACAGGATAAATACATCGCAGCAGCACAGATGATAAGCAAAAAGGATAATCCTTCGGAAGCACTTAGATACCTTTTCTCAAAAGATGCTGAACTTGGAGCATGGCTCAGAACGAAGAATTCGATCGAACGAATAGGGGATATCTTATTCGTGCATGCAGGATTGAGTCCCGAGCTTATTGAACACGATTTTTCATTTCAAGAGATCAATGATTCCGTCCGGGCATATCTTGATTACCAGACTAGTGAGATCGAGAATGATCGAACTCGCTTTCTATTTCGAAATTTGGGTCCTTTGTGGTTCAGGGGAATGGTGATGGATTATAAGGATTACTATAAAAAATCAACTCATGATCAAGTTGAATCTGCCCTTGCACAGTACGATGCAAACACTGTAGTTATAGGGCATACAATTGTTGACAGTGTTAGCTCTGAATATAATGGAAAAATTATGAGAATTGATGTAGTACATCCTGAGGAGAAGAATTCCGGAAATGCACAAGCATTGCTTATTGAGGACAATAATTTTTATAGAGTAAATGACCTGGGTGCAAAAGTGAAACTAAAGTGAGCAGCTGCTCGTAGCGTATGATTCCGACCGTTACAAACCGTTGCGAAGGTTACAAAGAAATCGTTCGCAAGGTCTTTATTATAATTCCAATCCCTTCAAATCCTCGATATTTATACTCAACTGAGCCATACAATCCCGGATGCTTTTATTATAAAATTCACTTGCCAGGTTCTCTGTAATAAAATCCAGAAACTGTATCGCAGCGAGTTCTCCAATCTCTTCATCGCGCTCATTGAGGAAAAATTTTTCTATCTTCTTTATCATTTTCACGCGAATTTCCTTTTGTAATTCCAAACTTCGTTTTTTCATAGTTGATTCCTATCCCGTTAAAATAAGTTACATCTCAGAATATTTTTTATATTGTTTCAAATCTTGAAGATGAGTAGGTTTGATGCTGATCGCAGCACCACCTCCCTCTACAAGAGGAATATGAAGAATTGTGTCTTTATTCACAATAAAATTATTGATCTGATAATCCATCGGATTGCGCTCCCAGTGTGCAGAACTTCCGTCGAGATAAAGAGTCGCAACATACCATTGATTATCATTGAGAAAAGATAGGGGAATATCCATTGTTCGAGCACTCTCATCCGTAATTGACCCGATATACCATTCATCTTCGCCTTTGGCTTTCCGTGCAATCGTAATGTAATCACCGGGCTCTGCATTGATTATCTTTGTGTCATCCCAATCGACCGGAACATCTTCTATGAACTG
>CAYUTH010000095.1:4559-9223 GCA_964447485.1 uncultured Candidatus Cloacimonadota bacterium
GAACTCCATGCATTGTACTCGTTACCTCGTGCAGCTTCGCAGGCAAGCCAGTTTGGATAGGTTCGGTGAAGCCCGGTCGGACGGCAGGATTCATGAGAATTGACCATAATCTTATTTTTTGCAGTCTGCTGCGCAACGTGCACATAGTGATTCACCATCCACTGCCCGTCATGATACTCGCCACGCGGAATGATCCTGCCCACATAACCGGTTTTAACAGTATCGTAGCCGTGCTTTTTCATGAACTCGTAGGCATCGTGCATTCTGCGTTCGTAATTTGTAACAGAGCTCGAAATCTCATGATGCATGATGAGTTTCACACCTTTTTTTTCAGCATAGTGCTGCAATTCTTCCACATCGAAATCCGGATATGGAGTCACAAAATCGAACACTTCTTCTTTCCATTTACCGTACCAATCCTCCCATCCAATATCCCATCCTTCCACCAATACACCATCAAAACCATGATCAGCAGCAAATTCGATATAGCGTTTTGTATTTTCAGTTGTTGCGCCATGCCTGCCATTTGGAGTAAGATTTTCCCAATCCGTTCCCTCTAATTTCACATTTCCAATGTCAGCACAGTTCCAAGAATTTTTTCCCACATGCAGACACCACCAGATTCCGATATACTTTTGGGGATGGATCCAGCTTGTATCTTCGAGTTTGCATGGTTCATTCACATTTAAGATAAGGTTCGAAGCGAGTATATTTTCTGCTTTGTCGCTTATAATGATCGTTCGCCAGGGAGTTTTGAAAGGAGTTTGTATGTAGGCATAATTTCCCACTGCATCGGGAACAAGTTCAACCGAGAGAATACTGTTATATTTATCGATGAGAAGGTGCATGACAGGATAATTTACGAGTGCAGCTTCGTGGATATTGATGTATATTCCGTTATCTGTTTTCATCATAAGAGGTGTTTGCACAGCATTATCTGCGATAATGGTTCTCGTACCGATCTCAGTTGCAGTCAGCCCTTTTTGTGCATGAACCTCACTCAATCTCGATGTTGTATACGCATACTCATTTGTGTCATAATCACCGGAAATCCAAAAAGCTGTATGATCGCCAGCAAGGTTGAATTGAGTTTTTTCTTTTGGAACAATGAAATAGGATAAGTTTTTTTGCTCGGGAAATTCATATCGAAATGCGACTCCATCATTGTATGCACGGAAATAGATCAACATTGTCCTGTTACTCAGCTTTTTTTGCTCGAGTGTAACTGTAAGCCCATTATAATGATCTCGAATTGATTTGTATTCTCCCCACACAGGTTCCCAGTTTTCATCAATGGAGGATGTGTCCGAAGAAATAATATTGAACTGCGAATCCATTGCAGGAGAATTCTTGATCTCAAACCCGAGATTGCTTGGTTCGACAACAGGTTTTCCTTTGTAATAAACACTATAGAGGGGAATTCCTTTCTTGTCGAGGTCGAAATGAAGCTCGATATTTTTATCTGGCGAAAGAAGTGTTATTGCATACATATTCATGGTAACGAGTATCCCGAAAAGAAAGATAATTATTTTTTTCATGATCTTAATACCTGAAAATCTCACATTTATTTAAAAATTAACTGAATCGCGATATATTTTGTCAACTTGAACGATGTATAAAAATGATAATAAATTTACAATTCAGTCGAATTTCTAAAAAATAAATAATAAATAATTTGACAGATTCGACTATTCAACCAATTTAGTCGAAAGCTATAAATGAGGTTTGGATGAATAATAGAAAAGAGTTGATTATTGAATCTGCCGAAGAAGTATTTTCCCGTTTTGGTTTCAAAAAATCTACAATGGAAGACATCGCATCACAAGCACATATTGGAAAGGCAACACTGTATTATTATTTTCCAAGCAAAGAGGGTATTTTTGGTGAAGTGATCCGCAAAGATTCGGAGCAGTTCAGGTCAAAACTTAATGAAGCTGCAGCATCTGTCGAAACACCGGAAGCTAAGATACGTGCATACGTCGCTGCCCGAATGACCCATTTAGAAGATATGAGTAAATTTTATCCAACACTCACACAGGAATATCTGGATCACTATTTCTTTGTAGAAAAAATCCGTATAGAGTTTTATGATTATGAAAATACAGAGTTGAGCAAACTTCTTCAGGATGGAATTGATCAGAACGATTTTTTTGTTGATGATGTAGAATGCACTGCCCGAATGCTCGCTATCGCTATCAAAGGTCTCGAATATCCAATGCTGCAAAACAAACAGGACTATGATATCATCGAGGAAAGCACGAAAATGCTCGATATCATCTTTAATGGAATTAAAAGGAGATAAGGTGAAGTTTTCAAGTAATCTATTTAATACTATAAAAGGAATCAAAAAATGTTGAAACAAAATATATCAACAGAATTACCTGAATTAAAAATTGATGACTTGGTCATCAAGAGTTCAATAATTCAGGGAGGGATGGGAGTGGGAATTTCCATGTCGGGTCTCGCTTCTGCAGTCGCGGACCAGGGATGCATCGGGGTCATGTCATCTGTTGGGCTTGGACTGTTGCAAGATAACAAACAAGTTAACTACAGGCAAGGAAACCTTGTAGCACTCAGAGAAGAAATACGTAAAGCAAAGCAAATGTCTAAAGGCGTTATCGGATTGAATGTCATGGTGGCAGTGTCTGATTATGACGATCTTGTGACTACTGCAATTGAAGAAGAGATCGATATGCTATTTTTAGGTGCCGGCTTGCCTCTTAAATTGCCTAGTAACATTTCAGTCGATCAATTGCGTTCTATAAAAACCAAGATATTTCCAATTGTATCTTCTGCCCGAGCTGCAAAACTTATCTTTCAAACATGGGATAAAAAATTTGAACATGTGCCGGATGGTGTCGTGGTTGAAGGTCCAAAAGCTGGGGGGCATCTTGGCTTCAAAACAGAGCAGATAGACGATGTAGAATTTGAACTTGAAAAAATCGTTCCGCAGGTTGTTGAGCAAATAATCCCGTTCAGAGAAAAGTTTGGAAAAGATATTCCTGTCATTGCAGCAGGCGGCATATTCACAGGTGAAGATATCTTCCGTTTTCTTCAGCTTGGTGCATCGGGTGTCCAGATGGGTACAAGATTTGTCGCAACAAATGAATGTGATGCAGATATCAAGTTCAAGGAGCAGTACATCTATTGCAAAAAAGAAGATATTGTCATAATAAAAAGTCCGGTTGGACTGCCCGGCAGAGCAATAATCAATAATTTCCTTCGCGATGTTAGTGCTGGTATAAAAAAGCCCTTCACATGTCCGTGGAAATGCCTGAAAACTTGCGATTTTAAAACCTCGCTCTATTGTATTGCAAAAGCTTTAATGAATGCCAAGATCGGTGATTTGACGCATGGATTTAGCTTTGCAGGTTCAAACGCATATAGAATTGAAAATATAATTTCGGTTAAGGAATTGATAGAATCTCTTAAGAGAGAATTCGAAAATGCGTGCATACAATTCAATCAATTGCTTGAACCCGCACTGATACCTATAATAATCAGATAATAATATTTTAATTCCATAAACTGGATTTGTCTTTGATAAAACTTGACTGCCCGTTGGGTTGTAATACATTTTATTACAAATATATTCTGGAGTCATCATGCGAGAAATTTTAACGATAAGTATTGATAAAGATTTAAAAAAATCAATTGCTCAAAAAGCTATAGAACTCAACACAACGCAAAGCGAACTTGTTAAAAGAGCTATAAAAAAATATATCATTCATCAAGAATTTCAAGAACTCAGGGAAATGCTCATACCATATGCAGAGAAAGCTGGTTACTATACTGACGAGGACGTGTTTAAAGATATTTCATGAGAATCATATTAGACTCAAATGTGATAATATCCGCTCTTACAACACAAGGTCTTTCATCGCGCATTCTTGATATATGCATTGATAAGCACATTATGTTCACCTCATCTTTTATAATTGAGGAGGTTACTCGGATCTTATCATCAAAATTCAAGGTTGATAATGATAAAATAACGAGGATAACAACTTTTATTCAACAAGCGATGATCAAAATCGAACCAACGGGTATAAAACCAATATGCTGTCGAGATGACGATGATAATAACGTTCTCCATCTTGCAGAATTCATTCATGCTGATCATATTATCACAGGAGATTCGGATTTATTGATCTTGCAGACATACAAATCGACAAATATTATAAAACCCCGTCAATTCATAGAACGATTTCACACATAGAATCAAGATTTTTTCACTTCCTTGACAAAGAAAAATCAGAATCATTTTATTTTCGAATATACACTTAAAATTTTTTAATAAAGGAATCGATGTTTTCAATGAAAAAAACTGTATTATTACTACTAATTACTACCTTCTTTGTTTTTTCAATCGTTCATGCTGAACAACCCCGCCGATATGCCCTCAAATCAGCACATATCGTGTATGAACTCACAGGAAATGTATCCGGTGAAAAACAAGTTTGGTTTGATGATTACGGCATGAAATATTTTGAAGAAACAAATGAGACCACAACCATTAAGATGATGGGCATTACAAACGAACAAAAAGAACACAAAGTCACTATCCATGACGGGCAAACAATCTATGATATCGACATGATTACAAAGACAGGTTACAAGGGTACACTTCCCAGCTTGGAAACGCTGCAAGATTTGGCAGAAGA
>CAYUTH010000096.1:0-8824 GCA_964447485.1 uncultured Candidatus Cloacimonadota bacterium
ATCACATCTCTCTCACATACAGATTCGGCATGATCCTGCATCCTGTTACGCTCGCGATCACATTTGAGGTGCCTGCACGCGTGTAAATCCCGTTAAAGCGTCCATTATACACAAACAATCCTGTGATATATTTATACTCTTCCAAGAATGGCTTTTCATTTCTGAAGGTAATACAGGGAAGGATTGGCGGTTTGATAAACTGCTGCACGAGATAGGAATTTTTATCTTGAATTGAGTCGAGAATGTTATTCCATTCTTCAGAAGTATGGTCAGCTCCGATGAACACGCCTTTTGCTGCATACCTGTCCATTGGTTTGAGAATATATTCATCCTTCGATGTCCGGGCACGTTTCTTAGCAACGGGATCGGAAAGCTCTTTTGTGAATGGAATATGCTGTTCAATAAAAGCACGCTCCTGGTCATTTAGGAATCCTGTTTTCGATGTATCCCTAAGGATGGAAAATATTTTTTTATTATGAATGATATGAGAGCGGAATGGTCCCACTATACAGACGTTTCCATCTGCATATGCATCGAGAACATCGCGGATCTCATTCTCACGTTCGCACATTTCAAAGGTAAGTGCGCGCCGGTATATCAGGTCGATGGGCATATCGAGGAAGTATAATTTATTCTCTTTATATTTCAGGTCGCGTGGATCGCAAATAACAGTTTTGTATCCTCTCTGCATAAGCATCTGCTGGAAAACCTTGAACTCCTCGATCGTTGCCACACCCTCCCAATCCATGATCGCGATGTTTGGTTTGGTGTGCGATGATTTCGAATATTCGGCATAACATCCAAGCAGTTCTTCGATCCACGGGAGAAAAAGCTCAAAATAGCTGATACGGTATTTTTTCTGGAGCACTTTCAGTATCTGTGAGGACAATACTGCCTTCTCGACAGGATTGGATTCGTTCATACCGGAGGTGCCGTCTGAGTTCAGCTCGCAAAATTTAAAATCGTCATCAAAGGAATAGAAAATATCAAAACGTGCCATAGGGAAGGGCATTGCGTAGCCGGGATCAATAAGAATAAGCTCCTCCATTAAAGAGGGAAAATCAAAGTATGAACGGAATACCGGATTTCTTACGTATTCATCGATTACTTTTTCGAGAATGGCTGAAAAGGTTGTGACGAGATGCTCGAATCTGAGTATATCATCCTGATCAAAAAACATCGGCTGGTAATGAAAATCAATCGGATTGCCCTTATACAGCGCGGTGGAATGGGCAACTGCATTCTTTACAAGTGTGGAATCCTTATAGTATTTTTTTGGATGTTCTAAAATTTCTTTGGAATATTCTTTGTAGATTGGTAAGATTGATTTCTTATTCATTTTTAATTATTTGTTCTCAGTGCACTCTGTGTTCTCTGTGGTTGATTATCTCTTGTGTCGATTATGAAAATTTATTATTTATGATACAGTCTTTTAAAGCTTCCTTCAATGGCACACGTGCATCGAGTTTCTCATTGATAAGTGTAACGGGATTTTTTCTCATTTCAACTAATTCGTAGAGCGGATCGAGATATTTTCTCTCTTCTTGGACCAATCCTTCTTTTGCGAGGTTTAAAAATTTCAGGATCGGTTCCATAACATGCTTATCACATGCCTTTGCTCTCAGTCCTTTGTTAATAATCTCGTGTTGGAGTGCGAGAATTTTTTTAAACTCAAAACACCCGGTAACTGTTTCATGAATTGTTTTGATATTTTTACAATCATAAAGCAGTCCCTTGAGAAAAGCAATATAAGCAAAATTAAGAGGATACGGTATCGAGTCGGCAGTGCGAATTTCAATGAACTGCTTTGTGCGCACATCCGGAAAAAACATCGTCAGTACTTTCTCCAGTTTTTTATCAGTGCATTCTTCAGGATCAAAGATCGCTTTGAACGGCTGGTTTTCGGTAAAGCATAACTGCCCCTCCCGCGTAATTATGATCGGCGGTCGATCAAGAATATACCTAGCGTACGTCGCATAACAGAAATCATCATCAAATGCATGGGGAATTATTCCGCACCTGTCTTCATCACAGTGCAGCCAGATATTGGTGCGCAGTGCGTAGTGTTTATAGCGCTTTCCCTCAAATATCGGGCTGTTGTCTGTCAAAATTGCCAACAAAGGTGCAAGATAACATGCAACCTGGAATTTCAGCGCATAATCTTCTTCGTTCAGATAGTCCAGTGCAAGCTGGGTTGATGCGGTGCCCTTCATCATATTGAGTGCATACTTGCCCTTTTGGCTGAGATAATCAGACATATATACATAACGCTGCTTTGGGATGAAAGGAATGTCCTCTATCTTTGAATGAGGTTGATACCCAAGTGCGATCAGAAGCTGCTGATTATCCTCCAGCCATGGCATAAGATCAAGCACAAAATTTCTGTAGGTTCTCTCAATTTCAGAGAGATGGGATGTATGCTGAGTGCTGAGTTCTAATTGCGCGCCCGGTTCAAGGGTGATGGTCGAACCTTGTTTTTCCAACCCGATGAGATTATCACCCTCAAAATTTCCACGCCAGCCCTTTTGGAGAAGATATTCAAGCAGGTCTTTGATGCCGTCCCTGCTGATCTCTTCATAACGAACTGCAGAAAGATCATTCTCCCGAACAATAAAATGCTCGAACTCGGCTCCGATTTTCAGGTTATCGGGCGTCTTTTCCTGCCTGTGGAAATATTCTACTATTCTATCAACTTGTTTATTATAATTCATTCGACACCCAGCATGTGAATAATAAAGGCATATCGTTCTGCAATATCTTCGTATTGCGTATATCTTCCGGAACCGCCGTAATGACCTGCCATATTTGTTTTGAGAATGATCACATTATCATCTGTTTTCATATCGCGCACTTTTGCTGTCCACCGAAGTGGCTGCCAGTAGCGGACACGGCTGTCATTGAAGCCGGCAGTAAGCATCATATTCGGGTAATCCTGCTTTTTGATATTTTGGTAGGTGTCCCATGAAAGCAGGTAGTCGAAATATTCCTTTTCATGCGGATTTCCAAGCTCATCATAATGATATTTCACGCCTGAAGCAGTCGAGTCCATAAGAACGGTCAATTTGTCCATAGAAGGCACATCAGCGACAATAACTTCAAAGAGGTCGGGACGCCAGTTTGCAACAACTCCCATCAACATCCCGCCTGCACTTGCACCAAAAGCAGCTTGCTTTGAGGGACTCGTATAATCATTAGCAACTAAATATTCAGCGCAGGCGATATAATCGAGAAATGTATTCTTCTTATTGAGTAATTTGCCTTGCTCATACCACTGCTCTCCCTTCTCTTTTCCACCACGTACATGTGCTATTGCATAGACAAATCCCCTATCCAGCAAACTTAAACGAATGCGTGAAAAGCCGGCATTTCTGCTGCTGCCGTACGCGCCGTATGCAGTGAGATATAGAGGATTGGTTCCGTCCTTTTTGAATAACTCTTTTTTATAGACCAGAGAGATGGGAACCTTTGTGCCATCGTGTGATGTCGCATAGATCTTCTCGGACTGATATTTTTCGGAATCGAAATCCCCGATCACCTCGTATCGTTTGAGAAGTATTCTTTCTTTTGTTTTCATATTATACGCATATACAGATGACGGCGTGGCGAGCGAGGAATAGGAATAATATAATGTATCGGTTTCAAAATCCGGAGTCCATCTGTCATAGTATGCATACACTTCTTCAGGAAATGTCATGTAATAATCCGTGCTATCTTCAAGAAGAAAAATATGTGGCTTTATGACACCGCTATGTTGCTCGTACACAACGATATACTTCTCAAAAACATCGAATCCGTCAATATAGACAGAATCGCTGTGCGGGATGAAGGTTTCCCACTTTGACGGATCGTTCCATCGAGTGGTCATGATCTTGTAATTAGGTGCAGATTCATTTGTTCTGATATACAAAGTTGAATCATTATTGGTCATATAATACTTCACATCCTGCACCCGCGGTTGAAAGAGTGTGAAGTCCCCGCCCGGATTATCTGCATCGAGATAGCGTGCGTCTGAAGTAGTTCTGCTGTTGGTTCCCAGAACGATATAATCATTCGAGCGTGTCCTGCCAAACCAGACATAAAAAGCGTTGTCATTCTCCTTGTAAATAAGCTCATCCTGAGCAGGATCAGTTCCGAGAATATGCCTGAACGCCAGTTTGCTTTTGAGATTTTCCTCATCAGGTGTCACATAAAAAATGGTATTGTTGTCATTAGCCCATTCCACATCATTCACGGGATAGATCTGGTCGTAAAGCAGCGTGTCAGCTTCTATATCTTTGATGTAG
Organism: uncultured Candidatus Cloacimonadota bacterium; assembly: GCA_964447485.1. GTDB lineage: Bacteria > Cloacimonadota > Cloacimonadia > JGIOTU-2 > JGIOTU-2 > Celaenobacter. Next base: position 4,284 of record CAYUTH010000096.1, read on the forward strand.
AGTGTGTATCGTTCATCTCCGGTCACATCGACTGAATATGCCAGTAATTTTTGATCAGGGCTGTACTCCCGTCTGCCGACCGAAAAAAACTCGTGCCCTTGTGCAAGTGTATTTATATCCAATACAATTTCTTCCGGAGCTGCAAGCGATTTATATTTCCTGCAATAGATCAGATATGGTTTTCCTTCTTCTCTTCTTGAATAGTAGTAATAGTCACTCCAGCGCGTTGGTGCGTTGATATCCTCTTCACCGATCCTGCTGATGATCTCATTGAAGATCGTGTCTTTGAGCGCAGACATATCCGAAAGGATCTCCTCTGCATAGAGATTTTCTGCTTTGATATATTCTATAACAGTAGAGTCGGTTCGTGTATCATCTATCATCCACGAATAATTATCTTTTAATTCGACATCATGCAGCGTTGTCGAAGCAGGAATTTTTTTTGCAACAGGCGGTACTACATGCTGAAACTGAGTATATTCTTTTTGGGTTTTCTGAGATGCACAGGACACTATAAACAGCATCAGAATAATAAAAACTACTTTTTTCATCTAAAACTTAATTCCAAGAATATCAAATATGAATGCATACTTCAATGCCACTTCTCGCAAATATGAGAACCTCCCTGTTGCTCCGGCATGACCCGAAAGTTGAATTTTGAGCAAAGCAAGGTTATCATCCAGCTTGTTTTCGCGGATTTTTGCAATCCATTTTGCCGGCTCCCAGTAATTGACCCTGGGATCATAAAATCCACCTAACGCAAGAATATGTGGATAACGCTGTGCTTTTACATTTTGATAGGGACAATACGATATCATATAATCAAATTCTTCTTCAATCAGCGGATTTCCAAATTCATCATAATGCCATTCGACTGCAGACAAAGTTGTATCCAGCGATGTATAGATCAAGTCCACAAAAGGCACATCCGCAATTGCGATCTCGCATAATTCCGGCCGCATATTCAAAACTGCTCCTATAAGCAAGCCACCTGCACTTGCCCCTTCGATCACGAGCTTCTCCGGGCTTGTATAATGCTCTCGAATAAGGTATTCTTCGCAGGCAATGAAATCGGTAAACGTATTCTTCTTATTGAGCAATCTCCCCTGATCATACCACTGCTGTCCATTTTCCCCTCCCCCGCGCACATGAGCAATCGCATATACAAAACCACGATTGAGAAGAGACAATCGACTGGTAGAAAAATATGGATCCATACTGTCTCCATACGAGCCGTAGCCATAGAGAAGCAAAGGATTTTTTCCATCTTTGGAGAATAGGTCTTTTTTATATACTAAAGAGATCGGAACCGATGTGCCGTCGGGAGCTTTTGCAAAAACCCTTTCATAGTTATACTGTGAAGCTTCATACCCGCTGGGAATCTCCTGACGCTTTTTCAATTCCCGTTCTCTTGTTCCCATATTATAGTCATATATAGAATTAGGTGTAATCATCGACTCATAGGAAAATCTGAAAATTTGAGTATCAAAATTAGGATTTCTCCTTGCGTAAATAGAATAGATCGGCTCCGGAAAATCAATATAATGTTCCTCATTTGTGTTGAGATTCATGATTCTGATATTTCGTAAAGCATTTTGCTGTTCATATATAACCATATAATCTTTGAATATTTCAATATCAATTGAAACAGAGTCCCTTGGGGGGATGATTTCTTTCCAGTTTTCTTTCCCGGGATTTTCAATTGGAGTGATCATCACCTTATAATTTTGCGCATCATCATTTGATACAATATAGAAGTCATTCATATGAGGACAGATATAGTACCTGTGATCCTGTTCTCGCGGTTGTACGATCTTAAATTCTCCAAACGGGTCATCTGCTTTCAGGAACCGGACTTCATACGTTGTTTCACTGCCGGAAGTCAATATTAAATAATCTCTGTCTTTCGATTTATATATCCACACATAATACGCTCTGTCATTTTCCTGAAAGATCAGCGTATCTTTTTTTCGGTCAGTACCAAGAACATGCCGATAGAGTTTATCACTCCTTCCTGACTCATTCTCTGTCGTATAAAACAGCGTTTTATTATCTTCTGCCCAAACTACATCACTGACGGGATAGGCAGTATCTGGCAGAAAAGTATGTTCATTTATATTCTCTACTGTGAGTGTGTAACGTTCTGCCCCGGTTGTGTCGACAGTATATGCAATATACTTATGATCCGGACTCAAGGCAATATCAGACACATCATAAAATTCGTGATCAGAAGCCAATTCATTGATATCAATTACTATTTCTTCTTCAGCATCGGGCACACATTTCTTTCTGCAATATATAGAATATTCTTTCCCTTCAATATCTTTCCAGTAATAGTAAAAACTGTCTATTCGGACAGGTACGGATATATCGGTTTTCTGAATCCTGCCAACAATTTCCTGATAAAGCTGTTCTTGCAATTCCACTGTATGAGATAATACGCTATCTGTATAGGCATTTTCCTTTTCAATATGCTCGATCACGTCGGGATCAGTTCGGGATTTATCTTTCATCCAATAGTAGTAATCGACCAGCACAGTATCATGGATAGAAGTTTCATATGGAATTTTCTTTGCGATCGGAGGTTTGGGCTTGCTCGCTGTTTTCGGTTCGTCAACAGGTTGAAGAGATGCACATGCAATGAGAGACAGAGCTATCCCAATTAGGATAATTTTTTTCATATTCTCAGTTCCTATAATTTATTTTCTATATGCAGTATTTATGGGTGCCACTCGTAGACGCCGAGGTCAATTTCGTTATTATGGATTCGGGGTTCTCCATCAAGGTCTTCACTCCAATAAACTGCTCCTGTTATCCCGATATCCCGGCAGGGACTCACAGATTTAAGGTGATAGTCATTACTGCTGATAAACTGTGGATTGACATAGATATTCCCCAGACTATCAGGATTAACATCCGGTATCTCAACAGAAGCGCAGGAGTTCATCACTTTGAGACTGTTATTTGATAGGATGTCCAGATCGGTGCCATTATCCCAGATGATGCAGTTGTACATAGTGGAAAGGACATCGCTGCTTACCCGAACTCCCCAATTTGTATTGGATACAATAGTATTATTAACCATGAGAGATTTTGCATTAAGAATATACACACCGCGGTTATTGCCAGCGATCAGATTATTGAAAAGTGACGGGTTGGAGTCGTCGATCGCATACACTCCGTCCAATTCGCTTTTCTCAATATAATTCAGCAAAAGAACCGGATTGGAATTTGCATCCAGAATGAAACCAGCCAAATTGTTATAGAACCAAGAATTCTCTATGCGTGGATTGGCATGAGAACAGTATACTGCGCACCATCCGCAATCATGAACCCAGCAATATTGGATGGTCGGCTCGGCGTTTTCACAATAAAATGCAGCATTATAATCATTGGCATCAGAGCCCATATTCCTGATCGTAATGCCATAGATGAGGTCTACATTGCTTTGGAAGGAATTACCAAAATAGAAGCCGGCGCCCTTTCCATTGCCTTCAATGATCGCATAATCCTGCTGGTGACCGCGAAGATCGGTCATAATTGTCAGATGCTTCTCTTCTCCATCCCACATCAAATTTGTATTATTCGTTCCTGCATAAATACCTTGTGTGAGAAGAAGAGTATCTCCATCCGCAGCAGCGTCGATAGCGCCCTGGATCGTTTCATAGACTGTGCCTCCGATAATCACGCCTGAATTGTCCGAGGGAATGTCTGTTGATGTTTTTTCACATGAGATCATGCCCAAAGCAAGAGCACATATCCCTATGAATACTAAAATATTTTTCATGATACCTCCTGTTATATCACTGATTCGATAACGATTAAATAACTTTCATAATATTGGATCACTCCTGTTTGAGTGGTCCAGCCAACATCTGTTGTATCTATAAGAATAAATCCTTTTACTTCGTGAGCTTTGGGAAATTTGGATGAGATCATTTCCTGCAGGACATTTGTTCTGCTTTTTGAAATTTTAAGCAGATCGTCGGAAAACTGTATTTTCATTTCACCAAAAAACACACCTTCCCCAATAGGTTTTTGTATCTTTCCTTGAAACCGAAGCACCAATATGAGGACACCTGTTTTATCCAGCCGAATAGTCTTATCCAATCTTACTGCCGAGAGTTCAGCGTTGCGTATACTGAGCTTCATTTCTTTTTCGTCATTTTTATTTGTATAGATGAAATGCATGCCTGAAGTCTGCTCTGCGATATTTTTCCTTGCTGTGGCTTCTGCCATACTTGTTGCAAGCTTTTCATTCATTGATTTTGAGAAGCCATAGCCGAAGACTTGTTTCTGAACTTCTTTATACGTTACGTCTTTATACTCAAAATTCTCTACAGAGGCACATCCGAGTAATAGAATAATGATAAAAAAGACAGTGAAAAAAGCTTTCATCACACCTCCTATAAATTTACGAACTCTCAAGAAATTCAATAATTTCCTTAATATCAGGAAGCGTAGGAATATCGTAAATTTTGATAAAGATTACTTTGCCCTGTTCATCGACAATAATATTTGCTCGCTCGGTAAAGCCCTGC
>CAYUTH010000097.1:0-8801 GCA_964447485.1 uncultured Candidatus Cloacimonadota bacterium
GCAAGATGTCATGGCATCGGAACTCGTCCTTTTCAATGATGAAATATACGGCATGGCGCTCAACCTGGAAGAGGATAATGTCGGCTGTATTATTCTTGGAGAAAGTGATAAGATCAAAGAGGGTGATATTGTTAAAAGGACAAAGAAGATCGTACAGGTACCGGTCGGCGAAGCAATGTTGGGACGTGTGGTGGATCCGCTCGGAATGCCCCTCGATGGCAAGGAGCCGATAAAATCCAAGCTGAGCATGCCTGTCGAAAGAAAAGCGCTCGGCGTTGTTGCGAGGCAACCCGTGATAGAGCCCTTGCAATCCGGGCTGAAAGCTATCGACTCGATGATCCCGATCGGCAGAGGACAGCGCGAACTCATAATTGGTGACCGGCAAACCGGAAAAACTGCCCTTGCAGTTGATGCGATCATAAACCAGAAAGATACCGATGTCTATTGTATTTATGTGGCAATCGGACAGAAAAGATCTTCGGTAGCAAAGGTCGTTGAGGCATTGAGAGAGCATGGAGCGCTTGATTATACAATAATCGTATCTGCTACCGCTTCCGATCCTGCAGCGATACAGTATATCGCTCCTTACTCAGGTGTAACTATGGGTGAGTATTTCCGCGACAGGGGCAAACATGTGCTTATAATTTATGACGATCTTTCCAAACATGCTGTTGCATATCGACAAATATCACTTCTGCTTCGCAGACCTCCCGGACGTGAAGCATATCCCGGCGATGTTTTCTATCTCCATTCACGACTTCTGGAAAGAGCTTCAAAACTCGAAGAAATATATATCATCATACCAAAAGAAATGGAAAAAGCAGAAGAGGGCGTGAATAAAAAAGAATATCGGAAGCATATTAAATCAAGCGAGGAAGAGCTCAAAAAAGATCTAAAAGAATTAGGGAATGATAAATTCAAGTTCTATAAACTACCGGAAACAGGCGGTTCACTGACTGCGCTGCCAATAATCGAGACCCAGGCAAGTGACATTTCTGCATACATTCCCACGAACGTGATCTCAATTACAGACGGGCAAATATATCTCGAATCAAAACTGTTCTATTCCGGTGTGCGCCCTGCGATCAATGCAGGATTGTCAGTATCACGAGTTGGTGGAAAAGCACAAATAAAAGCAATGAGACAGGTTGCAGGAAGATTGCGTATCGAGCTCGCCCAGTTCAGGGAGCTGGAAGCCTTCGCAAAATTCGGCGCAGAGCTTGATAAGGATACTCGGGATCAGCTCAATCGCGGTTACAGGTATGTAGAAATACTCAAACAGGGTCAGTACAAACCTATTCCCGTTGCCAAACAGATCGCTATTATTTTCATGGGATATGAAGGATATCTTGATGACCTTCCGGTTGATATTATTCAAGATGTTCAGACAGAACTTTTCGAGCTAATGGATGAAGATTACCAGAAACTACAAAAAGAACTGATAAAACCAGAAGGTGTGACCGAAGAAGTCGAAAAGCAATTGCATGAATTATCAAAAAAAGTCAAAAAAGTTTTTGAACATCAGGTCATAGTTGAAGAAGTAATCGAAGAAGAAGCATAAACGGTCAGTATGGCAAGTCTAAAAGAACTTAAAGAAAGAATCGAATCGGTCATCAGTACACGGCAGGTTACCAGTGCGATGAAAATGGTTTCTGCTGCAAAATTACAAAAGGCGCAGCAGCTTATTTTGAAGGCGCGCCCCTATTCTGATGAATTAAATCTATTCTTACGGTCACTTGCATCAAGAAACCGCAGACAGCTTCATCCTCTTCTACATGAAATAGATGAAGACGCAGTGAAAAATGTCGGGCTGATCATTGTCACAGCGGACAAAGGACTTTGCGGCGCTTTTAATATGAACATCATAAAGAGAGCGGAAGAGTATCTTCATGATCACAAAAACAAGAAAATAGAGTTGATATGCGTCGGCAAAAAAGGATTTGATTATTTTCGCAGATTAAATATGAGGATCGAAGCGTCTTATGTTGAGCTTTTTAATAAATTGGAATTCGAGTACAGCATGGATATCATGCACCTTGTGACCGAGAAATTCGTCTCAAGAAAATATGATGAAGTACTCATAGTTTATAATGAATTTAAGTCTGCAATACAGCAGAATATCGTCCTCAAGCAGCTTCTTCCTATCAAAGAATTGAAAGAAGATAAAGAAGACAGATATGCTGCCTATTTGATTGAGCCCTCACCAGAAGAATTGCTGGATGAACTTATCAGGAAACACCTCGATATTCAGATATGGCGCGTGCTTCTGGAATCGTCTTCAGCCGAGCAGGGAGCTCGAATGGCTGCCATGGATGCAGCGACGGATAATGCAGATGAAATGATAAAAGATCTGACACTCGAATATCATCATTTGCGTCAAAGTAAGATAACCACAGAAATCATAGAGGTATGTTCCGGTGCAGAAGGATTACAGTAAAAACGGCACAGGAGGAGTTTTGAAAAAAGGCAAAATAGTTCAAATTATCGGTCCGGTGGTTGATGTAGAATTTTCAGAAGAAAATTTACCTGGAATTTATACAGCGCTGCACGTGAAGAGAAAAGACGAAAAAGTTCTTGTGCTCGAAGTACAGCAGCATCTGGGAGAAAACAGGGTTCGTGCAATTGCAATGGATTCAACTGACGGGCTGCAAAGAGGTGATGAGGTTATAAATACAGGTAAACCCATCTCGGTTCCCGTGGGTGAAGGCACACTCGGACGGTTGATCAATATCGTTGGTGAACCAATTGATAATCTCGGTGAAATCAAAACAAAAATCCATTATCCAATCCATAGAGAAGCCCCTACATATACACAGCTTGATATCAAAGATGAGATATTAGAAACAGGAATAAAGGTCATTGATTTGCTGTGCCCCTATTCTAAAGGCGGTAAAACGGGTCTTTTTGGCGGTGCCGGAGTTGGCAAGACTATAATTATTCAGGAACTTATCAGAAATATTGCAACCGAGCATGGCGGCTACTCCGTTTTTGCAGGCGTGGGAGAACGTACACGAGAAGGAAATGATCTCTGGCTTGAAATGAAAGAGTCGGGAGTTATTAATAAGACTGCTATGGTGTTCGGACAGATGAACGAACCCCCCGGAGCACGACTTCGTGTGGGACTTTCCGCGCTGGCAGTTGCTGAATATTTCCGTGATGAAGCTCACAAGGATGTGCTGTTGTTTATTGATAATATTTTCAGATTTACTCAAGCCGGTTCAGAGGTTTCTGCACTCTTGGGAAGGATGCCTTCCGCGGTTGGTTACCAGCCGACACTTGCAACGGAAATGGGTGAATTGCAGGAAAGAATAACCTCCACAAAGGACGGTTCGATCACCTCAGTTCAGGCAATTTATGTGCCCGCAGACGATTTAACAGATCCCGCTCCTGCTACCGCATTTGCCCATCTCGATGCAACGACCGTGCTCTCACGAAAAATCGTGGAACTCGGTATTTATCCTGCAGTCGATCCACTCGATTCAAACTCCCGAATTCTCGACCCGCGCATTGTGGGAACAGAACACTATTCTGTCGCAAGAGAAGTTCAGCAGGTGCTTCAGAAATACCGGGAACTACAGGATATTATTGCCATTCTGGGTATGGAAGAGCTATCTGAAGAAGACAAGCTCGCTGTGAATCGTGCGCGTAGAATTCAGAGATTCCTTTCCCAGCCCTTCCATGTAGCTGAAGAATTCACCAATTATAAAGGACAGTATGTAAAACTCGAAGATACGATCGCAGGTTTCCAGCAGATACTTGCAGGTGAATGTGATCATATTCCTGAACACGCATTCCTTATGGCTGGAACAATTGAGGAAGTGAAAGAGCGCTACAAGAAAATGAAATCACATAAAACTGAAGATATTGTAGAAGAAGAAATATCTGAGGACAAAGAAACTTTGAAGCCAAAATCCGAAGAGAAGCCCGATACAAAGATTGAAGACAAGAAGAAAAAGAAAAGTAAAAAATCGAAATAATGGCAGATAATTCACAATTACTTCATTTAAAAATAGTCACACCCAGGGGAGTATTCCTTGAAGACGATGTGAGCGAGCTCGTTGCTCCCGGCAAAGATGGTGATTTCGGAGTGCAGGTCGGGCATACGCCATTCATCTCTTCAGTGAGACCCGGCATTTTGAAAATCTATAAAAACGACAAACCGGAACTCTATTCTTTAATGAATGGCTTTGTGATGGTGGATGTCGATAAAGTGAGGATCTTCACCGAAATAATCGAGAAGCCGGAAGATATTGATAAGGACAGAGCTGAGCGCGCAAAAGAAAGAGCGGAAAAACGCCTGCAGGAGAAAAGGGAACATACTGATCTCCGTCGCGCAGAAGGTTCGCTGAGAAGAGCCATTGCCCGTATCCAGATCAGCGAAGAAGGATTTCACTAATTGATTTCTTTGACGTAGAATATATCGATAGCTATATGTGAGTATAGCTATTTTTTTGTGTAGGTGATACATTTGAAAAGACAAAAAAAAATATTGATTCTCTCATTGGCATTGCTGACCATGCTTTGCTTTACTGCTTTGTATGCAGAAAGAGAAGACTCCGCCTATATTGAGCACAAAGTCCGTTCTGGCGAGAATCTGTATAAGATCGCAAGACAATATATTGACCAATCACCTACTCTTTTTCTTGGAGAATTTGTCGAGCAGATCAAAAGCGCAAACGATATATCGGAATCAAATATTATTCGTATCGGTCAGGTATTATTAATCCCGGCAGGAGGGTCAGAACTTATTGCCAGCGAGGTAATTCATCATGATTCTTTACGTGGAGTGTATCTGAACACCTATTCGCTGACAGAAGATAATATCCAAAAGATCATAAGCAGGTATGATTCGCTCGAATGTAACGCGCTTGTTGTTGATTTTTCTAATGTAAGGGGGACACTGTTTTATTCATCCAAGAATAGCATTGCACGTGAGAATGATTTAACTATACCAATTATTACCCACCCCCATAAACTCGCAAATCTTCTTCATCGACACGATATTGAACTTATAGCCCGTGTCACAATGTTTAAAGACACGACACTGGCACACAATTATCCGGAATGGCGTCCGGTTATCATGCCCGATTCAACGGATACTCTTGCATTAGAAAAAAAGTTTGAAGAGCACTGGTTGAACCCGAATAATCAGGAAGTGCAAAAATACAAAATTGATATTATAAAAGAGATAATTTCTCTCGGAGTTGATGAGATACAACTTGATTATGTACGTTTTCCTACAGAGGGACACCTGCTCGATGCGGATTTCGGAATTCCTGACTCAATCACAAAGCAGGATGTGATAACAGATTTCATTTCAAAAGTATATGAGGTAACTCGGCAGGAAGGGGTAACTCTCTCTGCTGATATTTTCGGGATCGTTGCATTTCAGCATCGTGAAGATGTGCAGAACACAGGTCAGGATATCAGCAGGGTCATGCCGTATTTGGATAGAATTCATCCAATGATATATCCGTCACATTTTTATGGAGAATTCTGGGGCAAGGCATATCCCGGTAAAGAGCCCTATTATTTTATTTATAGAATGTGCAGTGTATTGCGGGAAACAATTGAAGACGATAACAAGATCATACCATATCTTGAGGCTTTTTCATTATATCATGATTCTGTGGATCCTTTCACGATTTCTGTCCAGATACAGGCAGTGAAAGATGCAGGACTTGATGCGGGATTTCTTTTCTGGAATGCCGGAGCAAATTATGAATCAACCTGGAAAGCGCTTGAGGGGCAATTTGAAAAAAAACTCGGTAATGATAAACCTTGACGAACAAAGTTGGCAAAACCAAATGTAAAATTCAAATGGAGTTTGTTCATGGAGTATAATAATAGCGATTTAACAATTTTAGCTCAAAGAAATACTTGTAACTATGAACGAATCCGTCCGTATGAGAATTTAAAAGAAAAAGGGCAGGTTTTTACACCAGTAGTAATTGCAAAATTTATGGCGAACCAGTTCGACTTATCGTCTACGAACATTAATATTTTAGATCCAGGTGCGGGAACAGGAATACTGACCGCTGCGATTTGCAACAGAATCGCTGAAGAAAGTAATGAGAAAAAAGTTATTACTATTACGGCATACGAGGATGACGATACTGTCCTACCCTTTTTAAATAAAAATCTGGAAGAAGTTAAAGCACGTATAGAAGAATTTGGGCATAAATTAAATTTTGAGATTAATCGTAATAATTTTATTTACGCTAATTATTTAACACTTGATTCAAGAGACTTGTTTAAAAGAAATCCGACCAGATACAATATTATAGTAAGTAATCCGCCATATTATAAAGTAAATAAGTCTGATAAGATTTCTCAACTGATGGATGAAATAGTACATGGGCAGCCAAACATCTATATGTTCTTCCTAGCGATATCCTCAAAATTATTATCAGACAATGGGCAGATGGTATTTATTACTCCAAGAAGTTTTTGTTCCGGATTATACTTTCGAAAATTCAGGAAATGGTTATTAGACATAGTAAATTTATCATCTATTCATGTTTTTAAATCAAGGAATGAAACATTTTCTAATAATGTTCTCCAAGAAACAATAATTACAAAATTTGAGAAAAATACAAATAAAAATACGATATTAATTTCAGAAAGCAACAGGTCGGATTTAATGTCGTCTGCAAAATTCGAAGTCCCAAAAGACATAGTAGTGAATCCAAATGATAGTGAAAAAGTTATATGTATTCCAAAGAACGAAGAAGATATGGAAATCATAAAAATCATGAGAGGTATGAAGAAAACATTTAAGGATTTGGGCTATAAAATTTCTACAGGACCAGTTGTTAGCTTCAGGAACAAAGAAAATCTTATATGTACTGATGATTTCGATAAAAATAACATGATACCTTTAATTTGGATGAATAATTTAATGAATTATTCAGTAGTATTTCCATTAACAGATTTAAAAAAATCTCAATATCTACAATTTTGTGATAAAACCGAAAAATTAATCTTACCTAATAAAAATTATGTCTTGGTAAAGAGGTTCTCGTCAAAGGAACAGAAAAAAAGGGTTTATGCTTCATGTTATTTCTCTGAGAAGTATGATTTTCCCTACGTCACTTTTGAGAATCATTTGAATTACATAAAGAACACAAAAGACTGTTTTTCAAAAATAGAGATTATGGGTATTATGGCCTATCTTAATTCCACATTTGTTGATAATTATTTTAGAACGATTAATGGAAATACTCAGGTAAATGCAAAAGAGATCGAAAATTTACCATTTCCGGAAAAAGATAAAATAAGGGAGATTGGTAAGCAAATTGAAGTATTAAATACTTCATTAAATCAAGATAAAATAGATAGCATTATATCTAAAATTATGAACTTTAAAATTTAATTGAAGGAGTTTAATGGGAAAGATCGAATCAGCAAAAAGTATCTTAATTGCACTTGGTTTGCCGGAACAGCAGCAAAATGACAGATCGGCAAGAACGCTTATCGCATTAGCGGATTTAAAGAAAAACAGTTCGTGGAATCAAGCTGGAAGAAAACCAAAAACCATTCATGAGATTATTGAATTTATAAAGAAGTATTATAAATTTGCATATGCCGAAAATAGCCGAGAAACAATTCGTAGGCAAACAATACATCAATTTGAACAAGCAGGTATAGTAGTGAGAAATGCTGATGATTCAAGAAAACCGACTAATAGTCCTTTAACAAATTATTCACTGACAGAGGAAAGCCTGGATGTTATCAGGAGTTTTAAGAGTAATGATTGGGAAGATAGTGTTTCAAAATATCTCGAAAATATTGGAACATTAAGTGAAAAATATCAAGGAAAGAGAAAAGCATGGCGCATTCCCGTTTCTGTCAATGGAAAGGAGTTTAAGTTATCCCCGGGAAAACATAACGAGTTACAGATAGAAATATATAAGAAATTTGCTCCTTTATTTGCTCCTGGCGCAGTACTGCTTTATATGGGTGACACCAAACTCAAAAATCTAATTATCAATACAGAATATTTAAAGAAATTGAAGATTGATATAATACAACATGGCAAACTTCCGGATATTGTATTATATCATGAGGAGAGGAAATGGTTGTATCTGATTGAAGCAGTTACAAGCCATGTACCTGTAAGTCACACAAGATTAATACAATTAAATGATTTGCTTAAAAGCAACATATCTCATAAAATATATGTATCTGCTTTTTTAGATTTTAAAACTTTTTTAAAATATGCTAAGGATATTGCTTGGGAAACCGAAATTTGGATTGCAGAACGTCCTGATCATATGATCCACTTTAATGGTAATAAATTCCTAAAACCTATGAGATAAAATATAATGTTCTAAAAATTGTATTTTATTTTTCATTAAAGAAAATGAGTTCATCAAAAAGCCTTCTCATAATTTCCTTCACGATCAGCATATTAATGCTTGCCCAATGTACTTCAAAGAAAAGCGTGATACCCGGAGCAGCAAGCGGAAAATATATCGAGGTTTTCTTTCTCTCGGAAACTACAAATCAGTATTTCATCCACCCAATCGAATGGAAAGACGGGGGTATTACATTCAGTATAGATTTCACCGTTCGAACCAGCAGGAAAGCACTTCCCAATGACCCTGTAAGTTTCAGTTATACTCTTGAAAAGAATGAACCCTTTAATGATGAACTGGTGCTTTATTTCGTGCTCAATGACACTACTGCCGTTGCACCATCTTTGGTAGAATCTCTTGCTTCCGAGGACAATAAAAGTTATGTGAGATATACAAGCCAGATCGAATATGGTGATTTTATTAAATTGATCTCTGCCAAAA
>CAYUTH010000098.1:0-8645 GCA_964447485.1 uncultured Candidatus Cloacimonadota bacterium
GGTGTATATTTCTATCAACTCAAGACTGATAACTACAGTGAAGTGAAGAAGATGATGATTACAAAATAATCGTTAACATAATGGTAAGGGGATACCTGGGATGTCTTTCTAGGTATTCCCTCATTTAAAGAAGAACAGGATATGATAAGGAAAAAATGATGAAAAGAATGTTGTGTAAAGAAATAATTTTAGTATTAGGAATGTGTTTATTTTTTAGCACCTTAGTATTTGCCGGCTCCAATGAGGATGCCGGTATAAGATTTGATCTGGATGCCACTACTTATGGTAACCAGAATGATACCATTATGACCATACCTGGTGTTGGTGATTACATCCGGGTGGATGTGTATGCTATAAATGTTCACAATTTAGACACCTATGAATTTGAAATATTGTATGACACCGATGTTTTTCAATATGTGACAAGTTCAGCAACGAATCCTCTTACCTTTGAAGAAAATATTCTTACAACGGAAGGTGGTACTGCAGTGGGATGGATGGTTGATACGTCGAATCCCGGAATCTTGAGTATTGCGTACACGTTAACTGGCATAGATACTCTCGAAGCACCTGAAGGGGTAGGTCTTATTGCAGATATCGTATTCCAGGTTTTAAGCACAATTGGAGATTCCCTTACTTTTGGTGATGTTTACTTCTACGATTCTTTTGGTGTGATGGATATTATATCAGATAAAGGTATTGCTATAATTTCAGGTATAGTTTCAATAGATGATAATGGATTTGACACTACATTTGAAGAAACTAAACTTGAGAATAATCCTAATCCCGTACAAGACACTGCGTTGATAGAATATGCTGTTAAGGGTATGCTGAGAACAGAATCTGTAAAAATCAATATCTACAATGCAAGAGGTCAGTTTGTTGAGAGTATTGAAGGTAGAAATGGTAGAGCTGTATGGAATACGAAGAAGCATCCTAATGGTGTATATTTCTATAAAATCGATAATGATAATTTCAGTAAAATCAGTAAAACAGTACTGGTACATTAATAATAATTACTTAAAATTCTCCCCTCCCCCAATCATAAATTCTCTGAAAAGCCCTGTAATACTCAGGGCTTCTTTTTTATCGGTAAAAATCGTAAATTTGTCAGCATAATGACAAAATCACGCCAAATTCTGTCAACATACTGACAGAGTTACGGGTATGCCCTTTATAAAAAACTCATAATTCTGGCTGAAAATGCGGAATATACGACAGCTATAATACGCAGGAGCTTGACATCCATATCCTATAATAATAATGTATTACACTTTAATTATAAGGATTTTGAATTTTTATGAAAAAAGAGATAATTATCAAAGGTGCATCCGAGCACAATCTTAAGAATATTGATGTCATTCTTCCACGGAATAAGCTGATCGTGTTCACCGGTGTGAGTGGTTCAGGCAAATCGTCGCTGGCATTTGATACACTTTACGCAGAAGGACAGCGCCGCTATATTGAATCCCTCTCATCCTACGCACGCCAGTTCCTTGGGCAGATGGAAAAACCCAAAGTCGATTATGTTGAAGGACTCTCCCCTGCAGTATCTATCGAGCAAAAGGCAGCGAGTCACAATCCGAGATCGACAGTCGGTACTGTGACGGAAATCTATGATTATCTGCGGGTTTTGTTTGCCAGGATCGGCACACAATATTGCTACCAGTGCGGACAGCCTGTTTCTTCTCAATCACTTGACCAGATGGTCAATACGCTGCTCGAACTCGAACCAGGATCAAGGATACAGATATTGGCTCCTCTTGTACGCGAACGAAAAGGAGAACATAAAGATGTCCTCAGCCGCATCAAGCGCGAGGGTTTTGTGCGCATGCGCATCAATGGCGTACTACATGATGTAAACGATACAATTAAATTGGATAAAAAGAGCAAACACAATATCGAGGTCATTGTTGACAGGCTCGTTATCAAGAAAGGTGTTGAAAGCAGGTTAACGGACTCGATGGAGCTCGCACTCGATCTTGCGGACGGCGTGGTGATGGTTGATTTTCCGGATAAAAATGAAACTCAGCTCTTTAGCATTCAGAATGCGTGCCCGACCTGTAATATCAGCTATCCAAAACTTAATCCCCAGATGTTCTCATTTAACAGTCCGCTCGGAATGTGCGAGACATGTAATGGGCTTGGGACACGAATGGAACTCGACGAAGATAAGATAGTTCCGGATCGAAAAAAATCCTTGCTGGAAGGAGCAGTGGCTTATTGGGGACCTCTTCAGGAGAAGCGGCGTTCATGGAGGTATAAAATCCTCCTGCAGCTTGCTGATGAATTCGGATTTTCTCTGAAAACTCCATGGAATCAGCTAAGTGAGCAGGCACGCGATGTCATTCTTTATGGATCAAGAGGAAAAAAGTTCAGGATCGACTGGGACATGGAAACGAGTTCCGGGCACTATATGACGCAGTTTGAAGGGCTGATCCCAACAATACAACGCAGGTTCAGAGAAACAAAATCCGAAGCAATGCGCAGGATGTATCTCACCTATTATAGTGAAAAACCATGTGTGAGCTGTGACGGTACAAAACTTCGAGTCGAGAGCAGATATGTGAAAATTAACGGAAAATCGATAGTCGAGATCTCCAAGATGTCCATCCGTGAAGCTTATGACCTTTTAAACCATCTGAAGCTTACAGGAAACGAGAAGATCATTGCTGAGGAACTTATCAAGGAAATAAAAGCTCGATTGCAGTTCATGCTGAATGTCGGACTGCACTATCTTACACTTGATAGGAGCGCGCCAACTCTTTCCGGTGGAGAATCCGAACGTATACGTCTTGCCAGCCAGATCGGCAGCGGACTTGTAGGAGTCATGTATATCCTTGATGAGCCCACGATCGGTTTACACCAGCGGGATAATAAAAAACTTATTGAGATGCTCGTCGGTTTACGCACAATAGGGAATACGGTCATAGTTGTAGAGCACGATGCAGAGATGATGAAGCAGGCAGATCACATTCTTGATTTTGGACCACTCGGCGGAGTATATGGCGGTGAGATCGTTGCACAGGGCTCTTATAATGAGATCATTAAAAATGAGAATTCGCTTACAGGTAAATATCTCTCAGGAGAGTTGAGTATTCCTGAACCAAAATATTATCGAGCGAAGAAACATGGCTACTTGACACTCAAAAATGTGCATCAAAATAATCTTAAAAATATCGATGTGAAAATTCCACTTGGGGTTTTTACCTGCATTACAGGCGTGTCCGGCTCAGGAAAAAGTTCGCTCATTAATCAAACCCTTTATCCAGTCATCGCAAATCAACTCTATCACAGTACTCACACAGAGGGCAAATACGAAGACATTGAAAACCTTGAAAGCATCGATAAGATCATCAATATTACTCAGGACCCGATCGGGCGAACTCCCCGCTCGAATCCTGTCACTTATACAAAAGTTTTTGACGAGATCCGCAACATTTTTGCGCAAACGCAATCGGCAAAGATCCGCGGATATAAACCAAGCAGATTTAGTTTTAATGTTGCCGGAGGTCGCTGTGAAGCATGCAGGGGAAATGGCGTCAAGCAGATAGAAATGCACTTTCTCGCCGATGTGTTTGTGACCTGCGAAGTGTGCAAGGGAAAGCGTTTCAATAAAGAAACCCTTCAGGTAAAATATAAAGACAAGAACATTTATGATGTCCTCGATATGGATGTGCAGGAAGCGCTGAAATTTTTTGAAAATATCCCTAAAATAAAAAGAAAATTGCACACTCTTTGTGATGTCGGGCTGGATTATATCAAACTAGGACAACCGTCGCCAACCCTTTCCGGGGGTGAAGCACAACGTGTCAAACTTTCGCGCGAGCTGAGCAAAACAAGTACGGGAAATACGCTTTATATTCTCGACGAACCCACAACGGGACTGCATTTCCACGATATAAGAAAGCTCATTTCTGTTCTTAATAAATTGGTCGATAAGGGGAATACAATAGTTGTTATCGAGCACAACCTTGATGTGATAAAATGTGCGGATTATATCATTGATCTTGGACCCGAGGGTGGCGACGAAGGCGGAGAGATCGTCGCAACGGGCACTCCATTTCAGGTGGCAAAAGAAAAGAAATCATATACTGGGCAGTATCTTCAACCACTTTTCCCAGAATTCAAAGAGCAAAAGAATTGACAGAGATAAGCTGCTTCTGATGGTTATCATATATTTAGACGGAGAATAAAAATATGCAAAGGGTTTTCATCCTGTTGGTCATGACATGCCTTCTTTTTATTGGGATAATGTCATGCACATCGCAGGAAAGACCTTTTATACCTGCCGAATTTACCATTAAGCTCGAGCCAAACCCTCTTGATTCAGCCCTGACAGATGTGTATGTGAAAAACGTACAAAGAGATCAGTCACAGCTATTCATTACGCTCCCGGATGTTGAGGTGCAGCACTATCATCCGGCGGAATTTCACAATGGCTCAATATACGTGATACGACGCATTCATCCATTTTCGGAATTCCCCGATCAATGGAGGGATGAGCTGTGGAAATATACGAGTATGAAAAAAGGTAACGAAATTTTTTCTTCTCAAGGTATGGATTTCCGGATTTCCCCCAAAGAGCACGATGTCGCGGTGGTTTCCGATACCATCCTATACTTTATCAATTCTTCAGGCGGCTCGGAGATAACCCGTTTTTATCCCTCAATATTATCAAATATGCGCAGAAATGATATTCAAATCCAGCCAATCGCATGGACAACAGGCGGGACATTTTTCTGGGGATCTCTATATCAAACAGTGAATATTCTTACTTTTTTCCGTGTAATTGCGGAAACCTGGGAAGTTAACTCCTATGATGTGGACACTCTGAAAATAAACTCATCAGACTATGCGCTCAATCCCACAAACGGCATGCTTGTGTACAGTGATTTTCCTGCTATTTTTGATGTGGAAACCTATCAGCATGTACGAAAAAGCAAGATGCGGATCCACCTTTATCTTTATGATCTGATAAGCGGTGAAAGCACATTGCTGGCGATAACTCATTCAAAAGATTTTGAGCCCAAATGGTTGTCCTCGCGCACTATTGAAGTGAATAATCCGGAAGGCGAGGGGCGCATCATTATTTCTCTATGACGAATCATGCGGATAAATGGAAATCAATAATTTCAAAAAAGATGTGAACTTTTTATATGTGAAAAGGAACCAATAAATTACATAAAGACGAAATTCAGAGAAAGGAAAAAAAATGAAAAAAGCATTTATTTTTTGTGTGATATTAATAACAGGTATAAGCGCGGCCCATGCGTTTGATTATACATACTTTCCCACTGCAACAACGGATGATTTTCTTGCAACGAAAGTCAATCCTGCCGCCCTTGGATTCGGGAACGCAGGAGGAGTGGGATATCTTCATTCATTTCAGGATAAGCATATGCAGAAAAACTGGGCGCTTTTCCTGAATCTTAAGAGTCTGGGATACTGTTATGAAAAAATGGATTCAACAGAACTCCACACGCTTTCTGACGGATCGAAGCTTGCGAAGAATATTTATTTTGGAACGGATTATGTGTGGAAACCGGCAGGATTCTGGAAAGGTGACTGGGGACTATATTTTCTTACTCGTCCCTGGGATTTTCTTTCTATTGCAGGATCATGGAGGAATATATCCAAGAAAAATGAAAGCTACACCATGGGTTTTGGGCTTCGCCCAATCCGGGTAAAGGGCAGGTTCTGTTATAAAATATCTCTGACCTGCGATGCGACATACTCAAACAAAGAGTGGAGAAAACCTATCGTCGGTATCCAAACACAATTTCTTAATGGTGTTCATTTGAATGGATATTATGATTTTGAGGACGAAGGCATTTCTGTCGGAGTTGGATTTGATATATCACATTTCAAAACCGGCGCGCAATACAGCGATAAAAGTAAAAGCGGAATGGTGTATGGCAACATATCTGATAAACGTTTTCACTCCTTTATAACTCATGACAAACAGAATAAATTTTATAATTATAAGCTGTCCGGTGCTGTGTATGATATTCAGCCTGTTCAGAAATTCGGTCCCATTGAATTCGTGACATCTTCGGGAAATACAATGGAAGAGATCATCGAAAAGATAAAAACGCTGAAAAACGATGAGAGAATTCAGGGAATTATCTTTCAATCCGGAAATATCTCGGCAGGACTTGCGAAATTTCAGGAGCTGCAGGATGCCTTCATAGATTTCAAATCTTCTGGCAAAAAAATTATCTTCTATTATGATTATATTACGAATTCCAATTATGTGTTTGCCTCTTCTATTGCTGATAAAATCTACCTTAACCCGGGAGGTATCCTCGATCTGAGAGGGATATCCGCTTCAATGCCATACATGAAAGGACTGCTTGATACTCTTGGCATAGATGTAATACGGTTTCAGAGCCATGCATACAAAAATGCGGCAAATATGTTCACAGAAACTCATATGACCGAAGCTGAGCGTGAAATGTATGAAGACTTCCTTTCCGAACTTTATGCTCAGATGGTTCTTATGATATCCGAAGGCAGAGGTATGACTGATGAGCAGGTGAGAACTGCGATCGATAACGGACCATACCTCATCGCAGAACGAGCTCTTGAAGCAGGATTGGTTGATGGGTTGATATATCGGGATCAGCTTGCGGATACGCTGAAAGTCTTGTATGAGGATGTTCAGATCACTCAGCAATATAAAATACCGGAGAACAGGTTGGATTGGAGTGATGATCCCAAAGCAAAGATTGCTGTTATTTATGCGATTGGAAATATACACTCCGGCAAGAGTGTACCCGGCAAATCCATCGGTGACGAGACCTATATGAAAGCGGTTGAACAAGCACGGAAAGACCCATTAATAAAAGGGATCATTCTGCGCATCAACAGCGGCGGCGGCTCATCACTGGCGTCGGAAAATATCTATCGGGAGGTATTACTCTGCAATAAAGGAGAAAATCCTAAACCTGTTGTCTCGTCATTTTCAGGCGTTGCCGCGTCAGGCGGATATTACATTGCCTGCCCCTCGGATAAAATATTTGCGGAACCAACAAGCGTGACCGGTTCCATTGGCGTGATCGCTGCAGTACCGAATCTTACAAGATTATTTAAAAAAATTCATGTAAACTGGGATAGTGTCAAAGAAGGAAGGAATGCAGATTTTGCTTCCATGTATCGACCTATGACCGAAGAAGAAAGGCAGATGATCACCGAATCTGTGAGCATTGGATATAAAGATTTTGTGGGCAAGGTTGCAAAAAGTAGAGGAATGACCTTTGATGAAGTTGACGCGATCGCACAAGGGCGCGTTTGGACAGGGACAAGAGGGATGGAAAATGGACTCATCGATGCATATGGAGGTATGAAAGAAGCAGTTGCAGCGATAAAGCAATTGGCAAACATCCAGAAAGAAGTCGAACTGGTTACCTACCCGAGATCAACATCCGCATTCTCCATAAAGCTTGATATGGATGCCCCGGGAGTTACACTCGGCGATATTCCGAAGGAAATAAGAGATCTCGTTGACTACATTCAGGAATCAACTTTTTACAGCGAAGAGCGAATTCTCTATCTTATGCCCTATATTTTGCCAGAGATATTGGAGTGAAAGCATTATAAATCATACTATATAAGAGAGATTGAATATGAAAAAAACGCTTAAAATAATAGCGGTTGTGATGCTGATTCTTCTGGTCGTGAGCTGTACTGCCGGACTTAACCAGATGGAGAACAAGCCGGATAAAGATGGCAAGGTAGCCGGTTTCTGGAGGGGTTTGTGGAACGGATTCATTATCCTTTTCTCATTTATCATTTCCCTCTTTAATGATAATGTGACAATATATGAAGTTCATAATAGTGGTGGCTGGTATAACTTCGGTTTTCTTCTTGGAATAATGTTCTTCTTTGGAGGAAGCGGCGGTGGGGCTGCAAGCCGAAAGAGGCGCTAGATATTTTTTGATTTAAGAATGATGAACACTGATTGAGGATTTTAGAATAGTGCTGCTCGGTCATCTTCTTAAATCTTAAATCGTTAATCGATATTCGATATTCAGTACAACCCGAGTCGTTCCCTTCACGACCGACTCGTGAAAAAAAGGGAGATAATTTATGGAACGAAAAGGTGAAAAAATAGGATGGATTGGCGGTTGGATCGGCTCCTTTTTGTGGTTGGGAGTACTCGCATGCCTGCTGCTTTTTAAGGGAAGAACTCCCTTTGGCTTGATTGGACTCATTCTATTTTGCTTAGCAGTCTTCTTCATTATTTCTTTTGAGCCGTCAAAGCATCTGGAAACCAGGTATTGGAAACTCATGCTTCCGATGTATGTGGTGCTTGCTGTTTCCATTTGGTTTAGCATATATGCCTTTGGGGGAATGAAAAAGATAGGGCTGAGCGTTTTCTCGTTCCTCTGGATAGTTGCCTTGCTTCTGCCAATCCTTACTATGGGGAGCAGGAAGTGGAATGAAAAGGAATAATTTTATATTGATTTAAGAACACCGAACATCGATTGAAGATTTTAGAAGAAAAAAAAATTATCCTTCCAACACTTTTACAAACACTTTTCTCTGTCGTGGTCCATCAAATTCACAGAGGAAGAGCGCCTGCCATGTGCCAAGCACAAGAGAACCGTTTTCGATCATCACCATTTCGGAAGCGCCGACCA
>CAYUTH010000099.1:0-6247 GCA_964447485.1 uncultured Candidatus Cloacimonadota bacterium
TCAAATGTTACCATGAAAATAGTATCTATTAGCCACAGTTATCTGAACACTCCCCTATCTTTAATTTTACATTTCGCAGCGCTAGCGTAATAAAACCATCTTCCTCACCACCGCATTGCCATTATACTCCAGCTTATAGAAATAAGCGCCGGGTGCCACCTGCCTGCCCTGCTCGTCCTTGCCGTCCCAGACTATCTTTGTTTTCACCCAAAAGTTATTTGTGGAACCATCGAAACTGCGGACTAACTGCCCTTTGGCATTGTATATGGAAAGTGTGTAATCTTCTACTCTTTCGTAATCCGCAGTGATGAAAAGAATTTCAGTCTCGTTGGTAAAGGGATTTGGTGTATTCTGGAAAAGATACAGATTATGAATAAAAGAAGTATCCGGCTGGTCAATACTTACCGTATCCTGGCATTCATAAGTGCCGATGTCAATTCTCCCGTTAAATATTCTCGGATTACCGGCTAAGTCCGTTGCAGGAAGATGCAGTCCGGTTGTGTCCGGTGTGCCCGCATCTACGCAGGGAGAGTATTTTGTTAACTCATAACTGAAGGGATCTCCACCGACAAAAAACGGGTCTTCGTCTATGTTGCCGTCTCCCCAGTTGTAGGTTCCATTTCCATTTGTATGGATACCGAGTTCACCATTTTTAATATCCGAGTATGATATTTCTACATAACTCTGTCCTCCTGAGCCATAATAAATCTCATTTCCATCATTCCATAATATACAATTTGTTAGCTCGAATATTTGATTGATAGAGACATGAATAGCTCCTTGTGGATTACTATGTCCACTCACAGTAACGTTAATAAATCCTTTCGTTACACTTGTTATATACGCTGCACCATATTGTTGTCCGTTGTTATCACATAAGCTGCAATTTAATAACGTGGACCCACCACAAACGATTCCTCCAGTTCCACCATAGGGATCGGTTCCAATATTATATGAAATATCACAATTTATAAAAACAGGGTTGCTGCTAATCCAAGCACCTCCTCCAATCTCCGCAGTATTATTTATAACAGTAACTTTTTCAAATAGAGGATTACTATCTGTTGCACAATAAATTCCTCCACCACCACCCTCAGTATTACTATTTTTTATTGTTACATTTTTAACCACTACATTCGAACTTTCAAAGAAATCCAAGCTTCCACTATTAAAACCTACAGAATTCTGAAGTGTTAAATTTTTAATCTGAAATTTACAATCCCCAAAGCCACATGTAATTAAAGTAGATTTTTCAGTCGCATTAAGTATAGTTCCTCCTTCTGATTCTCCAATTAATGAGACATAACTTCGCATATTGAGTGGGAATTTTTCATCTGTTAATTCTGGAGAATATACACCATTGGTTAGATGAATAATGTTTGAATGCGTACTGTCAGAAGCTACATTGATTAATGCCCAGGAAACTGTTTTTAAAGGATCATCAGGTGTAAATCCACTATTTTCATTACTACCATATGGAGAAACAAATAGATTTTGATTAACTGGTTCTATCATACCATTTAATATATCAATTATAGGCTGATTATTATTATCAAAATATATGAAGTCTTTTAAATTTGTTATAACTGTAGCGGTATCCAATAAAACTTCAAATAATGGACAATATGATGATCCAAAAATATCATTTGATTGACCTGCATAATTTAAATAAACACTGTTTCTTTCTTCTGAATCAAAGCTTCCTTCAGAAGACATTGTAAAACATATTCCCCCTCCCCCTAAGATTGAATGATTATAACGGATCGTATTATTACTCATAGTTATATTACTATGCGTGCAATAAACTCCACCACCGATATTATTATTTTGTATAATATTATTTGCTAAAATAATATCAGCATATCTACAAAAAATACCACCCCCATTATATGCTTTATTATCACTAATATTACAATTCATTATATAAGGACTGGAATTTTTACAAAACACACCTCCACCACAAAGTTGATTAAAAAGATCCATTGTACCGGTACCATTTACTATGGTAAATCCGCATAAGATGGCAGTACTATCCTCCCCGCTGTCAAGCGTTACAACACTCCCATTCTGATTGCCGTCAATTATGGTTTGATGGATAAAAGAATCTGCTTGTGTAGTAATGTACAAACTGGCAACAGTGATATTATTCCCATAATAATTAATATTCTCATAATACGTTCCGGGATAGACTAATACCGTGTCTCCATTTACTGAGTTGTCTATTCCTTCCTGGATCGTTGTATAATTGCCTGTACCTGAAATATCAACGATTATTGTATCTGGATAAAGAAATGATGAGGAGATCAGTAATATAAATCCTAAAATTATAATATTTTTTTTCATAAAATTTATCCAAGGTATAAGATATAATCCAGAGTGCAAAGACTGTATCGACGTTCAATACATTAATACAGCCCTTGCACTCCGCAATGAATTGCTATCTCATTATTATCATCTTTTTTAATTCAGAATCTTCACCCGAAGTAACCTTGTAGAAATAGATACCGTTCGAAACCGGTTTATTATAGTCATCGGTGCAATCCCACACAGAATTAAATCCTCCATCAGAAGTACGAAATCCTAACTCTTTCACCAATTGTCCTTTGATATTATAAATCTTAATGTCTGCTTCCGTATGATCTTCGGGTAGAGTAAATGAGATGGTTGTTGTACCCAGTACCGGATTAGGGTAATTTTGATAAAGTGCAAATCCTACTGGAGGCTCTGTGTTCCCAGCTGATCCTAATCTCACGATAGCATAACTATTCTTATTAAGGACAACAGGTTTTTCCGTATACACATTTTGAGTTTCATTATAGAGAAAAACAGAAATACTGCTTACCCCACCTTTATCGTAACTTGCTATCTGAAACGTGAGCTCATTACTCCCTTTTGTAAGCGTGGTATCATTATCGACATAAGCTGGAATAAACACAGGATATCCTTCAACGACACTCGCACCGATGCATTCATTTTCAAGAAATACACCTATCTCATCTATTCCGTTAAAAGCTTCCGCGCTATCTACGAAGATTGGCATATAATTCATAGTTTCTTCATATGTAAATAACACCGTCCCGGTTTTATTATATTCTTCTATATGGAAAGGACTTTGATTCCAGGTAAAACTACAATCCTCGAGCACACCAACAGCGTAACTCTTGCCATAATCAACCGAGACTGGTCCGCTAATTGCTCCCCACCATTCGTTACTATTCCATTTTCTCCGCAATGTATAATCATCCGCTTTGATAAATGTAAGATTATCCCACACATTGGCAAAGGCATCTTGTGGCGACTGGCTATAAGTAAGAAAATATCCTATCCAATTATGATAACCCATAGGATAAAATTCAGGAGCTTTTTCTTCCTCCACTATAAGTTCGATTGGTGTCTCGGGGGATACTTTGTACCCATACAAAGAAATTAAATCGGACTCATACATCTCTACACGATAGCCATCTACGGTTTGTAAATCCCCAATATCATTAATCCATCCCTGTTGTTGGCGATAGTAAAGCCTTAATTCGTCAGTATATCTGACTTCTTTAAGTGTTTGGTTTTGTATTAGTGGTTCAAAGAAGTCATATGCATTGATTTTATTAGGATTGAGCACCGGTAATGAGGACCAGTTAATATCCTCACTGCTAAATTCATAGGTTTCCAATGTTGCAGTGAAAAAACCCATATCTACTCTAGTGTAGTCGGGGTCAGGGTCAGAATTTGGATCACCGGCATCTATACAGGGGCTTGTCTGCAATAATGCATAATCAAGATTTGTGATATCTGTAAAACATGGATCACCATCTATATTACCATTTCCAGGCCATCCATTCATTACATCACAGTATGTTGCTGTTATAGCACCACTAATCCTTTCATAAAGAATATCCCACAAAATAGAGTTCTTAACAGATATATACCCATCCGTATAAACTCCGGAACCTTCACTCGCCGTGTTATAAGCCACAGTTATATTGCTGATTGTAACATTAGAGTTCTCCATGCAATATATACCACCACCATATTGTTCAGCGGAATTAGCAAGTACAACGACATTCTTCATATTTGAAACAGTGCCTTCACAAAAGATTCCCGCTCCATCTTGGGCTACATTGTCATATATAATTATTGGGTTATCAATATCAGGAAACGATTGATTACAATATAACCCACCACCGAATCGTGTTGCAGAATTTGCGTAGATATCAATATTTGATAATTCAATATCTGGATTAATACTATATATCCCTGCACCATCATTCGCCGTATTATCGGAAAGTATTGTATTCCAGATGTAGCCATCACTATCAATTGCCATTACACCCCCACCTCGTTCAGATGCAGTATTATTGTATATTTCTATCGTTTTACTATCTTCATCATATCCATATCCTTGTGACCATGACATTCCGTTAAATCCAAACGTTCCATCATTGCTATAAATACCCCCTCCTTCGGAAGCTTCATTATTATATATATAGCATGGTGAAGGAACCTCGCCACTAATATTACTAATAATAGAATTTGAACAATAAATACCACCTCCATAATTTAGTGCCGAGTTATCATATATTTCCGTTCCCCCAATAATGTGTAGTCCAACATTGTCCTCACAATAAATGTATATCCCACCTCCATTATAAGCATTGTTTGAATAGATTTTGGATGTATATATTCTTATCATACTAAGATCATTCAATCCATTGCAGTAAAGTCCTCCACCATTATTATCTGCAGAATTTCTATTTATTACAACATTACGTAATATTAAATCATTATATGGATACTGAGAGATAGCAACATGTGCTATACCTGAACCATTTTCAGAATCACAGTTATATATATAGCTGCTTTCTTCCTGATATGGATATTCAAAACCTGACAATTTAATTTGACCCGACCGAACTATTGAAACACCACCACCATATTCACCAGCTTGACAATTTGAAATATTGAATCCTTCTATAAATGAATTTCCCTCATATTGGTAACAACTAAAAAAACACATTCCTCCACCATCTCCTGAAGCACTACAATCGTTAATATTGATTAACTCAGTTTTCATGTTGTAGCATTGGTCAAAGTATATTCCACCACCACTATAACTATTAATATTCATTATACCTGCGGAACAGTCCGATATATCTATATTTAAGAACTTAAAATAATAACTATTCGTAATCAGGACACCTGCACCACTACCTGCTGTTTTGTATCCTTCATAAATATCAATATCATATAACAATTCATGAAAAATATCATCGTTTTCGTGTGTGGGTTCCCATTCTGATTCTCTATTCTCATTAACATCTAAATTATATTCTGGATCTACATTATAATTTTCAATATAAAAGCCACGATTAAGATGGTTGCACTCTATTATAAAACCAAACATTTGAAATTCAGTATGGGGATTCTCAATTGTTACAATTGCTTGCCCTGTATCATCTCCACTTATTCTTGTGCTGTCTTTTACACCTTCAAGAATTATATGAAGATCGCTCGGAATAATTATATTTTCATTATAGGTATCAGAACTCACATAGATGTGGGCTAAGCTGGGTTGGTCTGCTTCCACCCAATCTAATGCATCTTGAATGTTTGTATAAAATAAACCTGGTACAACAATATTTGAAGGATCTACCCATATATCATCAGCTTTAAGTTGTATACAGAACCCATATAAAAATACAATGAGTAGTAGTAAAATCTTTTTATTCATTTTTTTACCTCATTTAATTTTTTTCTCCAGTCTCTTGTCCTCCTTACATTGTGGAGTCAATGAAGGAGTAATTCCCACAAGTACATTCTCTGTTCCCAAAACTGTTCCTCGATTATTAAATTCCGTTTCCATATAAAGAACTTCTCTAATTTGGGAAGTGCGATAGAGGAGTGAAACTATGTGAATTTGTTCATAACACTTACGTCCATTATTTTTCCTTTTCAGATTTCATAATAAAATTGAAATTTTCAATTTAATTGAAAGATGAATTCTTAAATTTTTTTGTCAAATTTAATTTGGTTATTACAAATTATTGGTTATCGTGCTTAATAGATGTATACATTTTATATTAAAGACTTTCTAAATAATTCTTCCGAACGATGCTTCAAATTTTTAATAAAACAAATCTTCTGAACAATAAGCAAATCATCCAATCATCATAAAATTTGACATAAAAAACTATGCTTCCAAATTACGCAAACGTGGAGTAGCATATGAATATTGTTAAAGATCAAAATGGTT
>CAYUTH010000099.1:6257-8511 GCA_964447485.1 uncultured Candidatus Cloacimonadota bacterium
CAAAACCGAGGAGCTTATCCGCAGGATGCGACGTGTCGAAATCGCAAAACATCCCTACCAAATTTTCAAACCAACGATCGATAATAGATACCATCATCAATATATCGTTTCACACAATAAATCAAAACTTAACTCCACTCAGGTCGATAACTCACAGCAGCTTTACGAACTGGTCAAAAAAGAGACTGAAGTTGTGGGCATCGATGAAGCACAATTCTTTGACGAAGGACTTGTCGAAGTATGCCAGAAACTTGCAAATGAAGGAAAACGAGTTGTCGTTGCCGGCCTCGATCAGGACTATCGCGGCAAACCATTCCATCCCATGCCGGAACTCCTTGCAACTGCAGAATATATCACTAAAACACTTGCGATATGTATGCAGTGCGGTAATCCGGCAAATCGTACCCAGCGCCTTATCGACAATGATGAAGAAATTCTCGTTGGAGAAAAAGACATATACGAAGCGCGGTGCAGGAAGTGCTTTAACCCACCAAAGGAAACGAAATGATCCTCATCAGAATTATTGATTTTGTTATTATGATCTACATCTGGCTCATTATCATTCGAGCGGTCATGTCGTGGTTCAATCCCAATCAAGGAAATCCGTTCATGCAGATACTCTTCCAACTGACAGAACCGGTTCTTGGACCGGCACGCAAGATCGTTCGGAGTATCATACCTACCCAAAATTTTGACATCTCACCAATCGTAGTAATTCTTCTCTTGGAATTAGTGCGAAATCTGTTAATCAGATTAATAATATATTAGCGAGGGACCATGCCACAAAATATATCACCTTCGGAGATCAGAGGAAAAGAATTCACAAAATCCTTCAGCGGTTTCAGCAAGCAGGAAGTAGAAACTTTCCTGGAAATGCTCGCAGATCAGATCGAAGGATTAGAAAGAAAAATCAAAGCACTTCAAAAAGAGATCGAGGATAGAGATCAAAAACTCGAAAATATTGAGGAGCAAAAAGACCTGCTCAAACGCACACTCATTCTTGCGGAAAAACTCAAAGAAGACACTTTGAAAAGCGCAGACAAGGAAGCAAAGAATATCATAAAAGATGCCGAGTTATCATCTCGGGAACGTGTCAAAAAAGCAAAAGATTATCTGAGCATTCTTGAGCACGATTATGTGAATTTGAAGGACAAGAAAAAAACCTTCCTGCTTACATTCAAATCTCAAATAAATACTATGCTCGAGCTCATCCAAACGGAATTTGAAAAAGATAAAGATGATGTGAAGAGAAAAGATAACCCGATCATTTCTACACCAGACTTCAGAACACGTGATTTCAAAAAAGAGATAGAGCTACCTCCCATAGCTGAGAAAAAGGAAGAAATTTCTGCCCAGGAAAAAGAAGAATACAAAATCGATAATCCGGTCGAGGACATCGATATTACAGAACCAAAAACTAAGCCGAAAATCAGCTTTGATCTGGGAACACATGAAGAAGATTAGTCCGCTCATATCTGAATCTGTAGAATTTATTCGATCGCGCTATAAAGCCCAACCGGAGATTGCTCTTGTTTTGGGTACAGGCCTTAATGAACTCATACACATTATGGATATTGAGCTCGAGATATCCTATCATGAAATTCCTCATTTCAAAACTTCGACAGCTCCTTCGCATCAAGGGAAATTGCTTTTCGGCACTTTCAATAACAAAAATATTGTCATCATGCAGGGTCGGCTTCATTGTTATGAAGGATACACTGCACTGGAAACAACCTATCCGGTTTTCGTCTTAAAAGAACTCGGCATCAAAACATTGATCGTGACAAATGCTGTCGGTTCGCTCAATGAAAATTTGAAGGTTGGAGACCTGGTCGTGATGAAAGATCATATAAATTTGACGGGCATGAATCCTCTTGTTGGTGAAAATGATCCGAGCTTTGGACCCCGTTTTCCCAGCATGCATGATGCATATCATAGAAAATATCTACAGATTATAAAACAAGTGTACGAAGATAATGAAATTCTCTTCAAGGATGGCGTGTACGTCGGGCTGTTGGGACCGAGTTTGGAGACGACTGCGGAATGCCGGATGCTCAAGACCGTCGGTGGTGATATGGTTGGCATGTCAACGGTACACGAAGTAATAGTCGGCGTATATCTCGGGCTTAAAATATTGGGCATTTCAACAATCACAAATTTATCAAACCTCTTCCATTCTGACACACATGCTCAGGCCAGCATCGAAGAGGTTGCCAAAAAAGCACAGGCAAAATTAAAAGTGCTCATACAAAAT
>CAYUTH010000100.1:0-8466 GCA_964447485.1 uncultured Candidatus Cloacimonadota bacterium
CCTGATATTACCTGCAAATTGTTCTTTACCCTGTGATGTACCTCTGCTAACAATAACTCCTTCTCTTTTAGATCTCTCCTGATCTGATCCTCTGCCTGCTTGCGCTCGGTAATGTCGCGGTTACTGGCACGATAGCCCAAAAATGCGCCATGATCATCAAAAACCGGTCTGCAGGCATGTTCAATCCAAATTATTGTGCCGTCTTTCCGCTTTATACGGAACTGGATTTCCCTTTCAGCATTAATGAGATGTGCGGATTCATGATTATGATTCTTCCAGATAGCCATGTCATTACTTAACATAATCTCATCTAATAATCCTGTATTTTTGATAAACTGTTCCCTGGAATAGCCGGTTATTTTTTCACAGGATGGTGAAATATAATTCAGAGATCCATCGGGATTTATCCAATATTCCCAGTCATATGTAAAATCAGCAACCGTGCGGTAACGCAATTCTGCGTCTTTGAGTGCTTCCTCCGCCTGCTTGCGTTCGGTGATGTCCACCACAGTGCTGAGTAAGCAGCCGGGGTTGCCGTCGGCGTCGCGAATCAATTCAGCCTTTTCATGGACCCACAAGATTTTTCCATCGAATCTCAGAATGCGGTGATCTATGTCGAATTCCGAGATGCCCTGTATTGCAGAATCAATCTCCTTCATCACGAAAACGAGATCGTCCGGATGAGTGAGCTGCTTGGTAAGTTCAAAGGATGATTTTTGTTCATGTGGATTGATACCATAAAGGAGATAGATTTCATCAGACCAGTAAACCTCATTCGTCTTGAGATTTATGTCCATGAAGCCCATTCGTGCCACTTGTTCCGCTTTCAGTAGTCTTTGCTCGTTCTCACGAAGCGACTCTGTGCGCTCTTCCACCAATTCCTCCAGGTGGTCACGGTGTTTCTTCAATTCCTCCTCTGCCCGACGGCGCTCGGTGATCTCGCTTTGCAGTTCTTCAACCATCGATTTCAATTTAAGGGTCATTGTATTGAAAGAATTTGCCATAGATTCGATCTCGTCGCCGGTCTTGACCTCCACCTTCTGATCAAGGTCACCGGCCGCCACCAGTTGTGCCGCTCTTGAAACAGCATTCACATGACCCGAAATGAGCGAACCTTGTTTTATTGCGAAGGCTAAACCTAATATAATCGCAAGAAAGATAACTGCCAACAAAATGTATTGGCTTTTACTGGAATCCCGGTTTGCCAGTTTCAGCCCGTGGTTGGCAGCCGCAACATTGGCATCATGTAACTCACTAAGTTTATACATTGCTTCTCGAGCCGCCATACCGCCAGCCCCGCTTTTTCTGGCCAGGGTAAATACTTCCTCGTCACGGTTCGCCCGGCTCAGGGGCACAACCTGTTCACGCCAGACTCTCAAATACGTTTCCCATGCAGTACGAAACTCTGCAAGTTTATCAAGGGTTGCCTGATCCTTAAATATGTTTTCTAAGGTATCGAGGTCGGTGTTTATCTTGCCCTCCAAATCGGACACCTCTGACTCGTACCGATTCATATCCTCGACAGAACTGGTTAACAGGTGTAATAGTGAATTCGCTCGGATAAAGCCGGTCGTCCGGCCCAAATCACCCAATATGTTTTCCGACTTTACATCCCGTTCAATGATATTGTCCAGGCGGTCGCGGATGGTCTGTGAGGTATATGTGCCCATCAATCCTACAACGACAATTAAAAGGAGTATGATAACAAAGCTCCCAATGAGTTTAGTGCGAAGATTAAGCTTCATGATTCTTCCCCTCATCCTTCCTCTGTATGCTTGCATTCGGTAATTTATTCACTATTTTCTCCATTTTTTTCAACTTGTACTATTCCTGTATTAGAGATATTGAACCTCTGGTTGCCAAGCCCCAGTTTACCGAGTCTTATACGCCAGCCAGCGTAGAAGACCGGCTTGGTAACCCGCAGAACTATATAGCGTTCCCAATTCTCCAACTGACAGGAATAAGAGTAAGCTGAACTTATCATTTTTATCTCCTACTTTTTCAGCAACACATTTTAGATTAAATCTGGATTCTTAAGACTCAAATGATTTCCTATAATTTATGTATTCCCCCAAAAAAATGAGGATATTCCGTTTAGATTTCAAAATATAGTCTTTCATCTCTTTTCATAACTTAAACACATATCAACACATAAAAACAGGTTAATTTATTATCTTAATCTTTTTTATTGATTTTCTTCCTTTTTTGTCAAATAATTAATTTCTCTCGTCGAAGGCGAATCACAGCGCAGTTCAACGAATTCTTTCCCCGAGAAAAATCAATGACATACCATAATTAATATTTTTCATGTTGCATTTTTATAACGCATTTTTTGTGCCAAAAATAGAATAAATTTTTAAAATTAATTATGATAATCGACAATCTCTTTTCACAACTTATTCAATAGAGGGCAATTATGAAAAAACAGAGAACCGCTATATTTATTCTGAGCAATCTTGAAGTAACTATAAAAAGAGAAGTAATGCTGAATTAATTCCGCAGTTTGTATAATTTATTAAGCAACTTTATGGAACAACTTCTGTTAATAGTTTGCATTGGAACATTTATCAAATATTCAACTCGTACTACACTTCAATAATAAACGTGACACCGTCTTTCAAATTATTGATTGAAATTTTGCCCCCCATATTTTGCTCAATGATGGTTTTTGCCATATAAAGACCAAGCCCGGTTCCCTTTCTCTGTTGTTTTGTCGTGAAGTATGGATCAAAAATATTCTCAAGAATTTCTTCAGGAATGGGTCCGGCGTTATTAGAGATCTTTAACATTGTAATATCATTCTTTTTCCCCAGGATGATTTCAACAAAGGCATTTTTAGTTTGATTCTCCACTATTGCATCTTTGGCATTATTAAGAATATTCAGTATGACCTGAGAATATTCATTTGCAAAGCCTGATATTTCGCATTCCTGCTTCAGGTCTATCTTCAGTTCTATTTGATTGTGCTCAAAACTTTTCCGGATAAATTCAACTGTTTTCATGACCACTATATTCGCAGAGAAGTCTTCCTTCGTTTTATTGGGCTTGAAGAAATTTCGGAAATCATCGATCGTATGAGACATATATTTAAGTTGTTCCATTGTTTTTTTTATAGATTCATTCAAGTATTCCGAAGTCAATTCATCATAATTATATGCTTCTTCAATATCCTGCACAAGGACTGCGATAGCTGTGAGAGGTTGGCGCCACTGGTGTGCAATATTACCGATCATCTCTCCCATCGAGGCATGGCGGGACTGTTTTATCAGGAGGTGGTCTTTATCCCTGATTTCCTTTATTGCATCCTTCACTTTGATTTCCAGATTTTCTTTCAATTGCCTTAGCTCATTATTCGTTTTTTTCAGGAGTTCTTCCGCTCGTTTTCTTTCGGTGATATCTTCGACAAGACCATCATAATATTTTGGATTGCCATCATCATCTCTTATGAGCATTACTGTAACCTTTGCCCAGAAGGTTTTCTCATCCTTCCTTTGCAAGAGCATTTCCCGATTTGTAATAAATCCTTTTTCCATCAATTCCCGGTTGAAATCTTCTTTCTCTTTGATATTTGCATAAAACTGAACAGCTTTGAGGTGCAGCATTTCTTCCCTAGTGTCGTAACCAAACATTTTTACAAAAGCTGGATTCACCTCAATAAATGTACCCTCCAATTCCACTGAATTCCTATACAACCCCGTATTGATATTATTAATAAGTGTTCGATACTTCTCTTCATTTTCTTGAAGTGCTTTTTCGGCGATTTTTCGAAAAGTTATATCCCGTACAATTATAAGATCGCCATCTCCATCCTTCCACTGTATCAGACCGGCATTTACTTCAACAAATATTTCAGCCCCATTTTTATGCTTCAAGACTGTTTCATATACAGAAGTTACATCTTCATGTTTTATACGCCTCTCATAATAATCTAACAGTTTTGGTATTTCGGATTCTACGAGAAATTTTGAGAAATGGTTTCCGATCAAATCTTCGAGTGCGTACCCACTCATTTCACATAAACGAGGATTGACATACTCGAATTTCCCATCATATATAATTCCTATCCCGTCATTTGCTCGTTCAGTCACATTCCTATATTGCTCCTCGCTCTCGATAAGGTCCTTTTCGATCACTCTCTGCCTTGTAATAAAGACTATTACAATGAATCCCCCGATAAGACAACAGATAAGAAACGCAAAACGCACAATCAATTGATGAGGATATACATTGAGAATGAGTGAATCGAAAAAATTACCGGGTTTTTCAACGATCATCATACGCAGATGGCTTGAGAATTCGAAATAATGTATAATAGAATCAATGATCCAGAATACGAGACCAAAAAGAATTGCAATAAGAATTATTTTAAGAGGTGTCCATAAGTTTTTTTTCATTCTGTTACTCTATTTTTTCATATATTTTATCAGCAATCTTCAGGATTGGTTCAGGCACTTCATAGTTGATTCTTCTTGCAACTTCTGTATTTATAAGAATATGGTTTTCTTCTTTAAATATTTGAGAGAGTTCGCGCGGCTTTGCTCCGTTGAGAATCTTTGCAATGTTCTCCGCGTACCATCGTCCGATTTCATCAAAGTTCTGATGTGTTATGCTAAGCAACACGCCCTTTTTAACAGCCGGTTCGCCAAGGACACACCAGGTAGGAACATTAAACTCGTACATTGGCTTGAGCAACTCTGACAAAAATTCTACTGCTTCACCCTGATGGAGACCTACCCACATAGCATCAACAATTGGTGCGAGTATCTGATAGCTTCTTTTTGCATTCTCAAATGATTCCAGCTCTGTATTACCCTCATCAGCATAACAGACAATAAGTTTGAAATTTCTCTTTTTAGATACCTTGTCCAAATCAGCATAATTTGCATATATCCTCCCATCTTCAGAATCCTCGAAAATGACTCCAAGGCGCTCAAATCCAATAATATCATGAAAAAGCTCAATCTGCTTTTTATAACGATTTGGGTCACATTCCACAAGAACATGATCATACCCAGAATCGTCAGCAGATTTAATAATGCCTGCACGTATAGGATCGCTGGAAGTAATCACCATCGTAGAAGTTGAATGCTCGTTGTTCACCAGATCCTGTCCAGCCCATGTTCCCGATGCAATCACAAGATCAATTGCATTATTGTTGAGATATTCTATTGCATTTCTTCGATTAATTGCACGAACTGAATCTTCCCAGTTTGCTGTCCAGAATGCGACTTTGGAAAAGCTAATATAGTTGCCTTTTATGTTTTGAGCAAGAAATTCCCAGATGAGCTGTGCGTTGTCTTTGTCGGGAAATTCCGGAATAGTGATTGGCTCGATCCAGCCGAGATCACCTAATCCTTTGACCAATCCTCGAAGACTGAGAGTATAATCAATAAAAGAACCCCCTTCATAATATGCGATTTCCCAAGTGCGATTTTCATTACTATGTGGTATAATAGAATTCACTTTTGGTGAAAAATGAAGCAATGCCACAATACCAAGAATAATCACAAGTACTATTATTGTAAGCAGTAATATAGTATTCTTATATTTCATAGCTTCAAGGATCCTTATTTGTGTCTTTAGTTTTTATTTTGGTTTGATCGGTTTGTACTATCCGATCATATTATTGCACCATAAGCTCAACTTCTGCATTTGGCTGAGAGATAAAAACTGCTACTTTCGTAAAATACTCATTTGCGACTCTTTGTATATCTTCTGGAGTGACTTTGTCGAAATAGGACTTCATCTTTTCGAGAAAATTATAGCCAAGTCCGATAGCTTCATATTGTGTCATATAGTACGGCAACTGATTATCATCAATACTCGTAATGATCATTTTGGAATAATCATCAATAGAAGATTGGATCTCTTCAAGTGTTACAGTTTCATTCTTTAGTTTATCAATTTGACCTTGTAGAACTGCGACTAATTCATCCTTTTTATCACCCGAAGTCTGGCTTGTGAGGCGGAAGAAACCATAATCCTCTCCACTGTTATATTGCGCATATCCATAATAGGCAAGATCATTCCTGCCGCGCACTGCTTTATGAATCCTGCCACGTGAGCCGTTCAATATCGCCATGATCACTTTCATTGACCAGAAGTCGATATTGTCATTATCCCGCGGTGGTGCAATACAGTTGAGATCTATATTTACCGGTTCAAAGGCATACTCCTGCACAAATGTCTCTTCAATATCAGGAACAATCAAATGAGATTCTTTCCCCGAAATCTTTCCTTTGGGAAGGTTACTGTAAAATTCTTTTGCATATGCTTCGGCTTCATTAAAAGTAAGATCGCCAAAGAAGG
The DNA here is from genome assembly GCA_964447485.1 of uncultured Candidatus Cloacimonadota bacterium. GTDB lineage: Bacteria > Cloacimonadota > Cloacimonadia > JGIOTU-2 > JGIOTU-2 > Celaenobacter. The sequence goes on from CAYUTH010000100.1 coordinate 6,310, forward strand.
TTATAATTGCATTTGATGCTATGAAATATTTGTTATGAATATTCTGTATATCTTGCTGATCAAGCGCTTGAATAATCTCAAGTTTTTCCAAATTTGATACGCCTGCTGGTTGCCCGAAATAAAGTTTTTCACTTCGGAATTCATTATGAATAGATGAAGCATTGCTCAAAGATCTCTGGTATCGAGCATTGGCTCTCTCTTTTGCGAGCATGATCTCATTTTCGGGAAAGGTCGGATTGTTACACGCATCAATAATGATCTCCTGAAGTTTGGGAAAATCATCTTTCAGGCATTTAAAATCAATATATGTTCCATCATTGTTCATTGAGATATCAAGATCAATTGCATGGTCTTCCTTCCACTCGGTAAGATCAAGCGAATCGAACTTCTTTGAACCCTTGAGCATAAGGTTTGCCATAAAGGAAATAGTACCGACTGTTTCTACAGTTTCATAATCCTCGCTTATGGGAATGTACACCACTCCGCTGATGATCGGTTTTTCCGTAGTTTTCTTATAGATAAGAGTGAGATTGTCAGAAACCTGCACTTTTTGTGGTTGAATTGTTTCTGCGAGGAGTTCATCTTTCTGCTGGAGCAATTGCTTAGTACCCTCGGGCAAAGCATAGAAGATGACACGGTTTTTTGGCACGAGATATTCTTTGATGCTGTTCATAACATCCTTCGCAGTGATCTGCTCAAATGCGTTAATATACAACTCATCAGATTCAGGCACTCCAAACATCATAAGATTCCATCCGATACCATTGCAATCCTGATCAACACCCGGAGTACTCAAAAGCAGATTTGCTTTATATCGTGTTATGAGATTTTTTATATCCTCATCTTCAACTCCGATCATACTGTACCATTCGATTTCCTCATCAATGATAGAGACGATTTCTTTCACCCTTGAAGGATCTTTTGCTTCAAATCCAATAGAGATCGTTCCCTCAGGCATCTGCATTGAAGCATCCGCATGTGCATATATGTAATTCACTAATTGAAGTTCTTCGACCAATTTGTATTTAATTGGAGACTGCCTTTTCCCAAAAAGAATATCAAGCGCTGCAATTAATTTGGGATATTGCTCAAAATCAGCAGCGGGAAGTATTTTTGTAATCATCACTGTAGGTTGTTGGATCTGGAACTCTTCCATATATTCGATTGTTCCACTTCGTGGATTCTGAGGGGGAAGATAGACCGGATCAAGTTGCCCCCTCGCAAGACCGTTGAATCTTTCTTCAACCTTTTTAAGCATTTCCTCGGAATCAAAATCACCTGCCACAACAAATATCATATTGTTTGGTACATATCTTTTATGATAATAATCTGCGAGCTCTTCTCTGGTAATGGTTTTATATAATTCCGTATAACCAATGACTGGATACTTTCTGTTTGACGTTGGAAAAACAAGCTCATTGTTTCTTTGATATACTTTTGATCGCGGAGGTGTTGAGCGCATCACGATCTCTTTGAGGATAACCTGCTTTTCACGAGCAACTTCTGTAGAATCAAAGGCACAAGCGTGCATCTGCTGAAATAATATTTCTAACGCTTGATCTGCGTATTCCCTATCGACAGTAATATAAAAAGCAGTTGCATCATTGGTAGTATATGCATTGACTATTGCGCCCATTTCCTGTGCCATTGCTTCATATTCTGCTTCTGAGTGGAAAGTGGTAGAACCACCTGCTACTACATGCTCCAGATAATGAGAGATTCCCGCGCCCAGATATTCCCCTTCATTTACAGAACCGGTCTTTACAAAACAATAAAAACCAATCGACTTATTATTATGATTCTCCTTCACAGCGATCTGCATCCCATTGGTGAGAGTCTTACATAGGATATTGTTGCCATACACAAAAGAATAAATGCTTAAGAAAAACACTAACACTATAGTGAACATCACATGCTTCTTCATTATTATTTTATCTCCCTTAAAAATTTAATTAATTAAATACAATTTTGCACACTAAGAATACTTGTAAAGTTTTATAATGAAAGTAACAATGAAATTCATGATGACTTTTTGTTTCAAGTCAATCTTGTGCAAACATATTTTAACATAAATATATAATTTTTGCAAAAATTGACATTTCTTATTATATTTTAATTTATTCCATTAAGTGGAGGTACTCATGAAAAAGTACTGTG
>CAYUTH010000101.1:0-8424 GCA_964447485.1 uncultured Candidatus Cloacimonadota bacterium
TAATTTCGAATACTATCCATTGAGTATTTCTTCATTCAGATCCTCCTGAAATACAGATTATTTATAACTAAAATATCGAGGTGCAGGAAATGGTGTCAAACTTTTTTAAAGTATATTTAACTATTTATTTTAACGTTAGTTATGAAGTAAATTTGGAGTGTAAAATTGTAGTTTTTCTGTGAGTGGAAAAGCATAATTCTTGAGCAATATTTATTTGGAGAAATACAATTATTTGGATTAAATTATATTATTTTTTATGAAGATGTTTTTTTCATCTCACAATAATTTGAGTATGCAATGTAACGCAAGATTCCAATTTATCAAGGCGTATCCGATTATCGGAGAAGACTGATCTTGCGTACTCAACATCCGGTTTCATTTCATTACACCGAGACAGGTCGGAATGTTGAGTTACAAAAGACTTACCTCCTCTCTCTTGTCCCGCCGTAATGTAATGAAGGCGGATCTGTATTGCGCTTTTGCGCTTATACGCATCTTCGCTTTATCGCAATTTTACCATCTTCCTCACCACCGCATTGCCATTGTACTCCAACTTGTATAAATACGTTCCGGGTGCAACCTGTTTCCCAAATTCACCTGTTCCATCCCAAACGATTTTGGTTTTAACCCAGAAATTATTGGTATTTCCGCCGAATCTGCGAATTAACTGCCCTTTTGTATTGTATATGGAAAGTGAATAATCTTCCACTCTCTCATAATCCGCAGTGATGAATAATATTTCTGTTTCATTGGTAAAGGGATTCGGCGTATTTTGGAATAAATACAAATTATGAATAAAACTCGTATCCGGCTCATCTACGCTAATCGTGTCCTGGCACTCATACGCGCCGATATCTATCCTACCGTTATAAATCCTCGGATTTCCTGCTAAGTCCGTTGCAGGAAGATGCAGTCCTGTCGTGTCCGGTGTGCCTGCATCTATACAGGGAGAATGAGGTGTTAGTTCATAGCTTAATGGATTTCCACCAACAAACAGTGGATCTTCGTCTATATTTCCATCTCCCCAATATAAAGTACCATTATTATTGGTGTTAATTGCATTTATACCGCCTTCGATATTGCAGTACTCGATACAAGCAGAGCTGGGAGCTCCGGTTGGGTGGAACCAAATCTCTGAAACTGGATCATTTCTAAGAATTGTGTTGTAAATCTTTATATGTCCATCGTCATCCAAGCTAATTGTACCCTCTGAACAGTTTTTATTATCGCATATTGTGCAGTTAATAAGATACATGAAATCACCCGGACTGCACATTTGGCGAATTCCGCTTGCAACATCACCATAATTATCAGTTATCTCACAGTTAATCAATACCGGGTAACTATAATAATCTGAACCAATTGCTCCAAAATGGTTCGTTGCTGGATTTGTCTTATTTCCCTTCATTGTGCAGTTGATAAAAACTGGTTCCTGAAATGCTGCTAAATGAAATAATTTTGCATTAACCTGGTCAGCTTCCGAGATAAAATCAACATTATAGAAGAGAATATTATTATTTTCTTTGATCATATGTATAGTTAAATTATGGGATATGTCATTATTGATAACAACCATATCTTTAAAATTTATATATGAACAACAATCAACACCAAGACCTCCTGGTTGAAATCCATATCCGTTTTGTAATGTCAAATCCTCCATAGAAAAATGATGAATATAAAGTAAAAGAAACAATTGATTCGTCTGTTCAGCATCGAGAATCGTGAATTGTTCTCCTGCTCCTCTTAATGATATATGGTCTTTACCACCAAGAGAAAAGAATTCACCGGTTAGTGATGGTGAATATGTACCATTATTAATATAAATTGTATTCGGATGCGTGCTATCCGATTTCACCATGATCATGGCATGGTAAATATTCTGAAATGAGTTATTCCAGTTCAAACCGCTGTTTGTATTATTTCCATTAGTCGATACATAGACATCATCATTTATAGGTTCTATTTTGGGGTGAATAATATTCATGGTAATGCTGTCATCATTCGTATAAGTATAAAATTTATCGGGTTCCCTTACTGTAAATGTATCAACAAAAACAGTCATTCCTTCTTCATAATTATAAATATCACTCCCTAAAGGAGAATAATTCATATAAATATTACATAAATCTTGTTGCGAGAAAGTAAGTTCAGTATCATTTTGTTTACAAATTCCTCCTCCCGTAATAGAAGCTAAATTATTATTTATACTTGTCCCACAAATTGTTGTGCTTGGTGATGAACTCACATAAATACCTCCTCCTATACCGGCAGTGTTATTTACAATTTTACATTTCTCGATATATAAAGAAGCAGTATATATAAATATTCCACCACCAAAATGAGTATTATTGGTATAATAACCGTTTCCGTGTTGAAGTGTTAATCCTACTATATATGCATTATTCTCATCTGAATTAACTAATACACAACTTCCATTTTTATTTCCATCAATTATTGTACTGTCGACATAAGTTTCATCTCCTGTAGTGTAATATTTGCTGGCAACTGTTATATTCTTCCCGTCATAATCAATATTTTCATAATATGTTCCGGGATAGACGAGGATAGTATCTCCATTCTGTGAGTTATTGATACCTTCTTGAATAGTTGTGTAGTCTCCTGTGCCGTTGATGTCTACTATGATGGTTGATGAACAGAGTGGAAAGTTAGGAAAAAGTGTTATAAATATACAAAGTAGTAATAAATATTTCATTTGTTACCTCACTCCCGTTCCCCCTCTCCGAAAATCAGAGAGGGGGTATTAGGGATTAATTATGTTATTATTTCATGAGTAACATCTTGTGAACAGCGCTATTATTTCCTGAAGTGAGTTTATAGAAATAGATGCCGTTGTTAACATCTTTACCATACTTGTTTCTACAATCCCAAATGACTGAGTAATAGATATTCTTTGTTCCTGAGGATATAATATCATCACAATCGATGGTTCGTACCATTTGACCTCGAATGTTATAGATGTTCAATTCCGTATGTACAGCGTTCTGTTCCGGCATGAAGCTTATTGTTGTTGTATTCGTTCTCACGGGATTTGGATAATTTTGCACCAAGGTAAGTTTGTTGATTACGGGGGTATCTTTAGTACTCAATTGTACTCTCGCAGAACCTTTATGTTTATAATACAGTAGTTTTGAAGAAAATACCTGGGTATCAGCATTCTTATAACCTCCGCAATATATCATAAACTCAAGGTTATTACCTCCGTTTTTTGTTTCTTCAGGTGTGTAGGCAAGGATTTGTACAGGATATTCATCATCATATACTTTCGTTGCCCCAAGGCATTCGTCATCGCAGTATACAGCAACTTCTATAACAGGATCTTCTGAATAAATAGTATCGATATCGATAGCCATATAATCGACTGTCTCTGTATAGGTAAAGTATTCGGTTTTTTCCTTTACGTATGCATCGACGCCTTTACTGCAACTCTCATTCCATACAAGCTGGCACAAACTATCGACATAGATGATGTATAATTCTCCCGGATTGGCTGTCCAATTCAACCCGGACATTCCTCCCTTGGAGAGATACCAATGTTCTGATCTCACAGAAAGCCATTCGTCTTCGATCGACTCGAGAGCGTCCACTATGTGTATTGGTTCTTCAAGGAAGCAACCGATCCAGTTTGCCTGCTCGGGATAAAGTTGAACCGGCGTACTTGGATCCAGCCATGTACCGGAGATCCCTTGTGCAGGCATATAATCACAACTGTCTTTGAGTACAAATTTATATCCTTGCTTGGTGTCGAAATTACCTAATGTATTTTGCCAGGAACCATACTCATAATAAATCTTCTGTATATCATCATAAAGCACATAATCGAGACTGTCTTCTGTTGAGGGTTCATCATCAATTAATAGTTGTCGTTCCAATACATCTATTGCATCCATCCATCCTTCGGTTGTTCTGTTCAGCACAGGGAAGGAAATCCAGTCAATATTGTCATATGCACCATAATCGTAATCATCTTTGAAATAGTCATGTTCATTTGCAGGAATAGCTCCCATGTCAGCAGGGGTACCGTCATCATCTTCATAATCTTCATCGGGATCACCGGTGTCTATACAAGGACTAAATACTTCTTTATCCCATCGCAATTTAAAATCACCATTGGGAGCATCATCGAACAATGGGTCGTCATCGATATTGCCTGTTCCGGTATACCCGTCTTCAATACAGGAATAGGTTACTGTTGGAGAACCGACTATATCTGCGTTAACATTGCCCCATAAAATGGAGTTTATTATCGTTTTATAATCGGCATAAGAACATCTTACGCCCTTGTAATTTCCATATATTGTACAGTTTATAATCTCAAAACCACCGGAAATACAATCAACTCCGTATCCATAATTCTCATCAATATTATCGTATATTAGACACTTGTTAATTGTTGAATTGCCGCCATCAAGTAATATGCCTATTGAGTCATTATCATAAATTGTACACTCCTCGATAAGCACTAATGTTCCTAATATATCAAAGTCAATTCCTGTTGAATTTTCATATATAGAACATCCAATTATCACTGTTGGATACTCACTTTCTTCAATTCCAGCAGATATACTAATTCCAAAATGATTATCATGAATATTGCAGTCATATACTTCAAGTTGGATTTGCTCTGAAAATATTCCTTTATAGGCATCAGTTATTATACAATCTTCAATTGTAACATATTGATTTCCATATATTTGAATTCCTACCCCATATTGGGCAGTTGTTCCTATCTCAAATCCAGATATTAACACTTCACAAGATTGAACTGTAACTGTTGAACCAGACGAATAAGTTATTGTTGGTTTTGATGCGCCATATTTTATAAGTGTAAGTTCTTTATTAATTGTCACAGCTTCTGTATATGTTCCGTATTTCACTTTAACTGTATCACCTGCTGAGGCTGCATTTATACCTGCTTGGATAGTTGTATAATCACCTCCACCATTCCAGTCAACAATTATTGTGTTAGCAAGTCCCATTGTTGATATCAACAGCACAAATGCTGTTATCATAATTATTTTTTTCATTTTTCTCCTTATTTTTCAGTTATTACTTTATCTCTTAAAAGATTTACCCATAATATATCCCGCAGCTTCATATTCAACCCAATCCTATCCAGTTGAGTTCTCATATTCCTTACACCCCACTATTCCCGGGAACCGGAATAGCAAGGTGTAAATGAAGGAATTTATTTGTCCCGAGAAATAGTAATGTTTTATTTGTGTTATGTTTTTCCTTGTTAAAATATGCCCGGGTATAGTAACTTGCATAATATACGTCAGTTATACAATACCGGAGGGGGGGGGGTAAGTCCTCCCAATAAATTCTTCCAACTACAAGTCGTTATCATCATATTTTTCCTTTGAGTGGATTAGTGAGAATTACTCAATGCATGTCAATTTTTTATGCATTTTTTTTGACACCAACCGCAAAAGTATGTGGTAGAATTAATATTAATGTTAGTATACTGAATTATAAAAGCAACTAAATCGTTGAAAAATTTAGATGATTCTAACTTTCCCCGTCATATCCTTCCTGAAAAAGAGGTAATACAAAATCGTCGAAACGAGGTACAATCCGCTCGTGAGCCCGAAGCACAAGGTAAAGCCAAACTTTTCAATGATGTGCCCACCAATAAGCGCACTTATTGCCCATGAACTTGTCCAACTCAGCATGAGAATGCTGTTTGTGATCGCATGTTCCTTTTCTGTAACTTTTTCCATGGAAAAGGTGCTTGATATCGGAATACTCATGTTCATCATCGCGCCACGGATCAGAAATGCGAGGATAACTACCGGTATGAAGCGGACATATCCGAGTATCAGCATGAATGGGATCGAGATCAACTGAGTGATAAGTATTGCCCTGACCTTCCCTATTCTCGACGCAATGAGTGGACTTGTCAACATACCAAGAAGCACTGCTCCCTGTCCCATTGCAAAGATGATCCCGATCATATTTGTTTTAAGATGAAAGACATCTCTAAAATAGAGATTGATAAAGGGAATTGTCAGCCCTGCTCCCATGCCCACTATAAAACCGGGTAAAGCAAGCTTGAAGATGACATTCCAATTTGTGTCCTTCATCATTCGCTTGAGATATTTCCAACCTGTATGCTCCCGTTTTGGGATTGGTTTTTCTCTTAACCGCAGATACGGGATCACACCAAATAGTGCAATAATTACTGCTGAAATAAGGGCAAAGCGGTACGAAATCACTTCGGAATGGGTGAATGAATAGAAAACAGTTTTTACCACTCCACCAAGTATCGAGCCGAAAATGCCGGCTCCCATTCCAAGTGCGGAATTTATGCTGAAAAGATAGACGCGCTCCCGCTCTGTACTGTTCCTCATAAAGAAAGGCGCTGATGCAACCATGTAGAATGTCGTGGTCATTCCTGTGTAAAATCCCGCAAGGATAAGACCGGATTTGGTGGTGATGACTGCCTGGAGAAAGAATCCGACTGCAGAGAAAAACGCGCCGCCGATCACCACATAACGAATATGAACTCTATTGATAAGCGCTGCTGCGGGAAGTGCGATGAGGACAGAGCCAACAGATCGGAGAGAAAGAACATTGCCAATAAATCCTTCCTGAAAACCGAGCTCCTTCAGATAGAGATTGTATAAAAGCCAAAAAATGTTTATGCCGATGCTCAGGCAGAAATTCCCGATCAAAAAGAGTTTTGCATTGCGCGAGAATAGCCTGATGTTGCTGATATAACTTTTTATCATCGAAAAAAGAGAGCTATTCTATATGTGTGATGTCCTGTACTTTCAATGTGCCATCCAATAATTCAATTTCAACAAGCAGGAGCTGTTCCTTTTTTCTACTCCAGTTTATCAGTCGCGGATGTGAGATTTCTTTCATATAATTGTAGGTATTATCAAGGGAAAAGTAATCAATCACAAGGTCGAGCTCCGGACATTTCTGCAGCATTTCTTTGCTGAGAAAATCACCAAGGTAGTTTATCGCGATGATATAATCGATGCCGAATTTCTCAAATACTGCGCAGAGCTCTGTCACTCTCTTAAAAATCTCGATCTGAACAGTAAGCTCGTGAGCATGTTTCTTATAAAGGATAGGAAAGTCCGGAGTCGTGATGCTGATGAAAACGACAGAGTGCGTATCCAGCATTGCAGGTTTGTACGGTATGAGGTCGTAAAAGAGAGAATCCGTGCTTTGAATGTTTGTTGAGAGCACTTTTTGAGATGAGGTAATGCCTTTCTCGGTAAATATCGCAGGATTAAAAAAGCATATTTGCTGGCTATTTTGCTCGACAAACGGGAAAGGTGAAACTTCAAAAAAATTGCTGTACCGCTGCATCAAGGAATCAGTAAGTTCTGCCCTCTGTGCTTTGAGTGAACTTTTCGGAGATAAATTATTACAGAGAATTGTCAGTTGTTCTGCGTAAACTGATGAAGAACAAACGAATAAAAGAAGTATTAAACTGATATAGAAAAACCATTTCATTATTATATTGCGACCTCGTTTAAATCAATTTAATTGAATATACAAATCCAAAAAATAATAAAACCACAGAGAAAACAGAATTAAGGAAGTGTGTTACACATTTAAAATCTTGTAGAATAAGATGTAAGGAATTAAATATCATACAAGTAAATGTAAATACTCTCAGATATCAAATGTTACTTTTGCAAAATATATCTTTTGAGCCGCGATCAATTTGTCTTTGATGCAACATTCATGATACGTAACTGCTTTTATCTCATTTTTTATGTCATCCTTTTTTAACTGAGAATAAAAGCAATTTATCGAAAGCTCAGTTTCAGATATGAAAGAAGCGTTACATCTGTAAAAAAAGTAATAATTCTGATTGATATTAAATAAAATTTCACGTAAAAAATCAATATAATTTATTTCTATATTATCACTTGAGAATACAAGTTCGATTGAGGAATCTTCCGTGACATCAATTTTTCGGTCAAAAATTATTTCTGAAAGCGACACGGCGCTGCTCTCAAAAAGTTCAACAACAGACCTTCCATGAAACTCTACTGCAAGATCAGCGGTATGGTCAATAATTCTGTACTTCATCTAACCTTTGAGTACTCCCAGTGGTCGTGTGCGTACGATTTTCTTTGCGAGACCTGCCATTTCGACGGCTTCGACTACATCTGATACATTTTTGTAGGTGTGTGGAGATTCTTCCACAAGTGTATTCTTCTGAATCGAAAAAACGACAATTCCCTTTTTTTGGAGTTCATTTTTCACCTGCTGGAAGGAATATGTCCGCTTTGCCTGACTTCTACTCATCACTCTCCCCGCACCATGGCAGCATGAACCAAAACTCTCCTGCATTGCTTTTTCAGTACCGATCAACAAATATGAGTGAGTGCCCATATCTCCGGGAATAATAACCGGCTGGCCTATTTCTCTGTA
>CAYUTH010000102.1:0-8380 GCA_964447485.1 uncultured Candidatus Cloacimonadota bacterium
GCAGTGACATAGAGGTGATACGTAAAGTTTGGAAGACTGACTTCATAGCTTCCTGCGGATGACTGTACGGAAGCGAATTCCTCGCCGTTATCTATACGCAAATAAGAAAGTGTCGCATTATCTATCATCATGAAATCATTAAAGACATTGCCTGAAATGAAGCCGCTTTCCACCGGATCAAGCACAATATCATGTGCATTCGAGCCGTATCCTAAGAAATAATTGAATTCCTGGTAAGGATCATAGCCCCATTTGTTTATATAAATATCATAATATTCTACCGCATAGTCTTCAGAAGATGAGTATATTCCGGATGCATCGGTCGTTGAAACAAATACAGGATCATCTTGATTCGGATTTGCTCCATGTTCAAAGAAGCATACTTCCGCATTGGATACAAGAGAGCTGTTTTGACTTTCTGTGACTATGCCGGACACATTTCCGTATGCAACAATCACAGGGAAAATCTCTTCATATATATTATATCCTGATTTCGCAATTATCGCATCCACCGGAGTCATTGTCGAAGGTGTAACATTATAGGTGATGTCGTCAGCAGCGATGAATCCTGCGCCGTCCACATTCACCCATAAAGTATAATTATCTTCATCAGCAGAAGCTTCAATTGTGCCTTCGAGGTTCAATGCAAATGTGTCTGCAAGACCAAAGTCTGTGGTCACGCTCAAGCTCGGGTTGGTCAGATCAAGCGCAGTGACGTTCACCTCTTCATGGAAAAGATAATAATCATCACCCGGATTTTGTCCGTATATCTGAAGCGTGGGACCATAATTGTAGTTCACATTAAGGACTGCTGTGCCGGTGACATCAGTAACTTCTGTTGCAGAGACATAATTCAGCCCTTCTGCCCATACATCTACTCCGACCTGAGGAGAAATGCTGTCCGGTGCCATTACTTCGACAGTGACCAGCGACGGGGTGTTGACATTGATCGTGCCGGGATTAATGGTCACGACGCTTGCAGTAACTATGATGTCACCAACATATTTATGATAATTGTGCGCAACAATCGCAATATGAAGAATTCCTGCTTCACTTGGAACAGTATCAAACATAAGTGTGCCTGTTCCGAGGATATTGATCTGTGCATATCCGTAAATCGTATCATCGTCATACACAACGACTCTTGAACCTGCAGGAGCAGCAATATCTATTTGCGGCACACCAGCCATAATAGTTTGAGGATAAACCGGCATGAGTAAGGATGGTTCCGCAGTCCATAATTCGAGTGCGGGATCTCCAAGTTCATTAACCTGGTAATAACACCATCTTATGAGTTCGTCGGTGTTAATAAAGGGGAGGGATTGCTCTTTGGAAAGCTGGTTTGCCCCGCTGACAGAATAAATGCCTGTATCAAAATAGACATCGATATACTGTCTGTGGAAGTGCTGAGAAGCACCGTCTGTTCCACCTTGCTGCCCCCAACCATACCTGCTGTTTCCGACGAATGAAGATGCCGCAGTGGACATATTAGTAATAACTTCGTAGAAGCAATCGGAGCCATAAGAGCCGGATGAAGTTCTGTTATCAATAGAACCGGAGTAACAAGCCTGTGAGTATCCGTTAAAGAAATTATGATTAATACCATCATTGGTAATATTATAAGTGGTGAGATTAGGATTATCGATATTCAAGCAGTGGGTTGTGTTGCCGTGTCCGAGATGATTCAGGAAGTTCGGTCCAAGATTCAGCTCATTATAAAGATCGGTTGAAGACCAGTTATAGTTTATCTGGTAGAGTGTTGTCACTGCCCAGCTTCCGGGAATTCCTACAGTAGTGTAGCCATTAGAAGAACTTCCAATAAGAAGCTCATCCATATACGTGCCGCCGTAGGTGCCGGTCCAGAGGTTCTCACCAACCGAGAGATTTGTTTCAAGCTCACCCAAAACAGGTGATTCCAAATATCTCTGGATCTTATTTATCTGGTTAGCAATTTCAGTGCTATTGTTTGCGGCTATTCTGCCGATATAAACTTCTGCAAGCATGTCGGCTTCATTCTCTTCACCCCACAAAGAGTTGTTGTTATTATTCCAATCCGGTCCTATTCCTGCTGCTGCAGTGCGGTCAAGACAGCCATAATACATATCAGCGGGAATGTCATCATCTTCATAACCATAGCCCGGATCTACATAGAGACCCCTGTCGGGAATGAGGTCCGTATCTCCACCCAATAAGACATACTGAACCGGATAGTCAGTATATTCTGAGATGATATAGTTTCTGACCTGATCTCCAACGTCCACGCCCGGATAATTGATCATAATATCGCTCACAAGAGTGATCTTTGATTTCAAACCTCTCATTGCATGGAAATCTGCAAGAACCTGATAATCAGATTCAAAGCTGCTGCTTGTAATGATGATATAATCATATCCGTCAGCTTTTGCTTGGGGGACAGTATAAGTGCCAAGCATGTCAATATTGTCCACAAGAGCTGCAAGCCTGGTTTCTATTTCAGGATTATTGTGTAAAAATTTTTGAGCGTTTTCTGCTGAAGCATCATATGATGTTTCAAGCGTTACAACTGCCTTTTTGTAATAACTCAGCTCCCTTGTTGAAGGTACATAGGAAAGAGGAGTAACTGCAAAAGAACCGATAGAATATCCTGCGAGATAATGAGTAGTATAATCATTATACTGCTTGGTTGGGAAAGGCGAATCGCTTGAATAAATAGTCTGGTCCGGGGGAGTGAATTCTGCCTGATCTAATAATGAAAGGGGCATGGGTTGTTGTTTGGGATAAATGGTGTAGGTTCCAAGAGGAGTTTCTTCATAGAATTCAATTGTAATATCAGAAACAGCCTGCATTTGAGGAAGAAGGAGATTGATGCCAATATAGGGCAGGGAGGGTTCGCCTGGATTTCCAAGATGGTAACTATCTTCCAATTGAAGAATCGCATATTCACCATCGATTTCTACTTCTGGAGCATCAAAGTAATAGGTCTTTGTTATCACATCTGCAAAACTTATGGATGTAATAAAAAGAATGAGTATTAAGATAGTAATTTTTTTCATGCTAATATCCTTATTTTATTTTTTATTTTTCTAATTTTCCGTTTTTAAAAATAATTTTATTATCAACTTTAATGGTTTTATCAAGCATATAGAATTGTGCGATCATATTAGAATCAATGCTGGAAGCTTCGAGTTCATCCCAGCCAACCTGCAATGTGAGCGCACCAAATATTTTTGTATTAATGTAGGGATGGTGAATATTTCTATGAAGTGCAGGATTCATCCCAATTGTGAACGAGCCAACAAGTTCTTTGTCTCCAGTTGCATTTTTGAAAAGGGTTTGAAGCTTCTCATCATCTGTTTTTGCCTTCATCTTTGTAATCTTATTTTCATGAATTGTGATATCCACTTCTTCAAAGAGCGTATCATAGAGATAGGCAAAATCTGTGTGAAATTTTCCATTGATCTTACCTTTTTCAAGCAGACCGACAACCAATCCACCAGGAAGTTCGGAGTCAGTAGCAAGAGAATTTGCAATACCATCTTTGATCTGAAGAACTCGCTCCTCGGGAAGTTTCACATCGAGCAGGCTGCCGTTCCCATCTTCAATGGAAATTGTTTTGGATGTTGCCAGAAGATCTTTTACCCGAAGACAGTTCTTTGTTAGTTCTTTGGGTTCTTCATTGAGCGCGCGCCAGTACATCTCACTTCTCAGTTCAGCATCAGCTTTCTGAAAATTATTATATATCGTATCTATTGTGAGGAAGCGGACATCGGTTTCGTACGTTTTGCGCACATTTTCCCGTTTTGCTTCTTCGATAAGATTGCTTTTTTCAATAAGTTCTTCGCTGAGTGTTTCATCTTCAATCTCATCGAGGAATTCTCCGGAAAAGATAATATGGGCATCGGCTTCATTAATAAGAAAATCACTTATGACATCCTTGGTTGCGCAGGAAAGCGGCACGTGACGGATGAAGTTATACTCCATGCGTTTTGTCCAGAAGACCGGTATTGCATACGCGCCCTGACGAGCAATTTCCACCATAAGATCTTCGACAAGTTTCCTGTGCATGGGCTGGTAACTTATTACCACTTTTTCATTTTCTTTTATCGCAAGGTTGTGTGTAATGATCTTATGAGCAATATCCTTGAAACTGATTTTGATGACTTGTTCTCTTCGCCATTCATCAATTTCCTGGCTGAGAACTGCATGAACGACATTGGATTTACTGAGATCTACCTCTCCAAGTGAGACGTCAACGAAATAATTCTTTGCAACAGCACGAAAATATTTCTTTATCGTGCCGCGGACATGTTCGGAATCAACCATTTCGATAAACCCTGCACTTTCAAGCTGCTGCATATCATACCAGAGTGCGTTGGGCTTTATCTTGAATTTCAATGCAAGTTCCTGTGCCGTATATTCTCTGTCAACCATGTGACGAAGAATTTTCAGCCGTCTATCAGAGGACAGTGTCTTGATTCCTTCGAGCGTTGAGATATAAAAAATTTCCTGCATAGAATTACACTTTCTTCATACTTAAGATGTGAACTTGCGGGAGTATTTCATCCCGCAAGTTCTTTTATAATTTACTGCAATAAGAGTAATTTTTTCGTAATTTCTTTCTTGTCAGTAGTGAGTCTATAGAAATAAACTCCGTTTGCTACTGGCTTGTTCACATTATCCTTACAATCCCATTCGAATGTGAAGTGAGGTCCTTCATCGATATTGGGAGAGAAGGTTTTCACAAGCTGCCCTTTCACATTATAAATGGAAAGCTCTGCGGTTTGAATATTCTGTGGAAGTGCAAAGGAGAAGGTCGTGGAATTACGGACAGGATTCGGGAAGTTCTGATGCAGCGATACTGTTTCGACAGGACGAGGATCGTCGTTGCTGACTATTGGAATTTCATAACTGGTGCTTGGATCACCGATAAGTACATCGTCTATATACCAGCCGTAATAGCTATGCACAGAAGTGTCGGAAGCAAAGGTCCAGCGCAGTGTTGCCGTGCTGCCGGCATGAGCTGAAAGGTCAAATTCGACCTGCTCCCAATCATCAATCTGACCACCGAAGCCCGGAGCACTGAGAGCGCTGATATTGCCGCTGTAACCGCCTTCAGGCGTGATGAGATTATAGCCTACTCCGCCATTTGTCGAGATTGTAACATTTCCGCCATCATATAGAATTGAGGTTCCTTCGAAATTATAGTAATGCCAGAAATACAGTGTGGCGTCTGCAGGAACGGTGAATTCTGGTGAGTTGAGGAACCAGTCCACATCATCAAAATAGGTTCCGCCAAGTACTGTTCCCCAGAGATTTGTCCCGGAGTGAGCAGTGATACCGCCGGCAGTTGGTTCTCCCCACTGCCACCCAGCAGGATCATTGCTTACAAAGTTTCCGTCATTAGGTTCAAAATCAGAAAAGAGAGTCGCATAACCAAGATGATAATCAATGATTATATCACCATTCACAAGCAAACTGCCCGAATATGGAACGTAGCCCTGTGCAGAGACATAGATATTGTAGTTGAAATGCGGGAGTGAGACACTATACGCTCCATAAGAGATATCTGAAACTGCATACTCTTCTCCATTATCCGATCTATAATAATGTATGACACCACTTGAAATGTTTGCAAAGTCACCGTAAACTGTGCCGGATACATTTCCACTCTCAACCGGATCAAGCTGCATATCATGAGAATTTGCGCCATACCCGAGGAAATAGCTAAGCTCCTGATAGGGATTAAATCCCCAGGGGTCTATATAAATATCATAATTATCAACAGCTTGTTCGGAAGGTACATTGTAAAATCCAGATGAGTTTGTCGTGGCGATGAAAAGTGGATCATCTTCAGGAACTACACCTTCTTCATAGAATCGCACCTCTGCATTGGAGATCGCAGTGCCGTTATCACTATCAGTGAGTGTTCCGGATACAGTGCCAAATGCCACAATTACTGTGAAATCTTCTTCATAAATATTATATCCGGATTTAGATATAACTGAATGAACGTTACCCAATTCATCAGGGGTTATTAGCAAAGAGCTGCCGACTGTGTTTGAGTAGCCATTTTCATTCAGCTTTGCCCAGAGTGTGGTTCCGTCATCGGTGCAGTACTGGTTGATAGATGCTTCCATATTCATTGCAAGAGTGTCATACAGACCAAAGGTCGTTGTCACATCGATGTCAGGATCTGTTAAGCTGAGAGCATTTACAGTGAGTGTTTCATCAAAGAGAAGGTAATCTTCATCAGGTCGTTGACCGCAGATTTGAAGCGTAGGACCAAATTGATAATTGATTGAGAGTATTGCTTCTCCATTTGAATCAGTTGCTATTACTGAAGAGGTATAATCGAGTCCTTCTGCCCATACATTCACGCCTACTTCAGGATTAATGCCATCGCTGTCCATAACGGTCACAGTAACATTTGTTGTCTGATTAACATTAATATTATGAGGTGTGATATCTACCTGAACCGGCACGATCGCATCAAGAAGTGTGGTATAAGGTATTGCATTATAAGCAGTGACGGTCAGGGTCATTTGTCCGGGAGTTACCAGTGGCTGTTCGAGAGTAATTGTTGCATGACCTGTAAAATCTGTATTACCGTAACCATACAGAGTGCCATCCATATATAATCCGATAAGTGCGCCTTCAATGCCGACCACTTCGACGTCATAAGTAGTTGAGCCGAGTGGTATTATTGGATTATGATTCACTGTCATTATTGCGGGTGTATCGGTTCGAAGTTTTACGGAGGGATCTCCGAAAACTGTCCAATACTTGAATTCGTTCGTTCCGCCGGAAAAATTTTCATCCATCATTTGCATGGCTCCACTGAAAAAATAGTTGCCGACAGTCGTGATTTTTTCATTTACGAGGAACATATTTGCGTGATACTCAGCGATCATAGGAGGTTGCCAATCCTGGCTGATAACAGATGCATACACACCGATAGAACCAGTTGGAAGTCCGTTTGAATCATTAGTTGCGCGAGCCCATGCCTCTGCAAAACATGTAGTGCCTGTAAAGTTACCGTTATAACAGGCAACACAGATGACTGTGGGACACATATTATCATTGGTTAACTGGTTAACATTAGTATTAGAGAAACCAGTTGTACCCCAGGAGGTAGTCGATCCATGTCCGCAGTAATTAAGGATTCCGCGTCCTGCATTGATTGCGTTTGCAACATCGGAAGCACTTGCTGACGGATCATAGATCTGGTCAACGGAGGTGTAGTTCCAGGCAAGCAACGAATCGCGGATATGATCCATCATTACATAGTCAGCCCAACCATTATATCCTATACCTGAACCCAGGGCAGAAGCTACTCCGACGCCTTGGTGCATCCAATCTCCGG
Source organism: uncultured Candidatus Cloacimonadota bacterium (assembly GCA_964447485.1). Taxonomy (GTDB): domain Bacteria; phylum Cloacimonadota; class Cloacimonadia; order JGIOTU-2; family JGIOTU-2; genus Celaenobacter. Next base: position 7,343 of record CAYUTH010000102.1, read on the forward strand.
AAATGAATGGATCGGATTCATAGTAGAGTACCCGGTTGACCTGAGTTTCAACATGTGTGCCGGTCTCAGCCGAGAATCTCCCAATATATGCATCAGGATAAAAGTCTCCACCTTCAAGGCAGGCATACAAAGGGTCTTTATTGTTTTCGCAGGGAACAACCTGTGGGGCATCACCTACAATAAGAATGAAAGCCAGATTCCATGTATCATAGAGATTTTGGATGTAATTTTTGATGGAGGTATAGTTATTTCCAATTGTGCCGACATTTACCATCTGGGTTGGAATACCCTTTTTATTTTTCCATTCGTACAATGGCTGCATTTCGTCTGCAAAATCATCATAAGTAATAATGACCATTGATCCGACCGCAGGTGTGGGAACGTGTCTGTGATATTGTGATGCACGTTCATAATTTATGAATTGGGTTTTATACACTTCAAGAAATGAAGCAGCTACAGTTTCGCATTCAAATAGACCCTTATCTTTCACATTGACATCACTATAACCATTCTCGGTAACTGTGACACCTATGTTCGTGTACACACGAAGTTTGTGCTGTACAGGATTATATTGGAAGGGTTGCACCTGAATGACCATTCCGCGCGCATCCCGCATAATGTAAGGATCGCGTGCAAACACGATTTCCTGTGGATACCATGCGTCTTCATTATACATAGGATCGAAGGTATAAGGTACATCTTCAGGATTGATTTCACGAGAGAAGCTTCCCTTTGAAGGGCTCACGTAGATATTTTCAAATTCTTCATATTGGGAGTTTACAACAGCAACTTCCATATTTGAGCGGGGAGGAATAAGGACACTTCTATTAATGTGGGGAAGTTCCGGGTATCCTCGATCAAGAAGAATGCCTTCATGAGGTATGATGATTTGCGAGTATTCTTTTCCATCGATCAGCACTTCTTCTTTGTAAAAACCATTGATTGAATATGTGAGATCAATGAGGTTATCATTTGATGTGAGTACCTCGACCTCAACGGCATTTTCTTTATCACCGTTGAGCGGTATCCATGTGTGCT
>CAYUTH010000103.1:0-8331 GCA_964447485.1 uncultured Candidatus Cloacimonadota bacterium
GATACTCAATTTTATTTTAAGAAGAATGATAACTATTACAATGTTTTGAATGCTTCGATAGAAGAACCGATCGGACCGGCAGCTGGACCGCACACACAGCTTGCGCAAAATCTGATCGTGTCCTATCTTTGCGGAGGAAGATTTTTCGAGCTGAAAACCGTGCAGAAATTGGACGAACTTGAAATAGAAAAGCCCTGCATAGATGCACCTGACGAGGGATATAATACCGAGTGGTCAACGGAGCTGACCGTTCCGCAGGCGTATGATGAGTATCTGAAAGCATGGTTTGTTCTTCATATATTAAAGGATGTATTTAAGCTTTCGAAAAATGAGCAACCAGGTTTCCTTTTCAATATGAGTGTGGGCTATGATCTCGAAGGCATTAAAACTAAGAAGATAGATGATTTTATCGAGCATCTTAAGGATGCGGAGTTGAATCCACTCTTTCATGAATATAAAGAAATTTTAAGAAAATTTGCTGAAAACAATCCTGAATATTCAAAGAGCATTGAAGAAGTACTCCCGAAAATATCTCCTTTTATTTCTGATTCGATAACGCTTTCCACTATGCACGGCTGCCCTCCTCAGGAGATAGAGTCGATCTGCGAATATCTTATCACAGAGAAGAAACTGCACACCTTTGTGAAACTCAATCCGACGCTGCTTGGTTATGACAGGGTGAGAAAAATTTTAGATGCTCAGGGTTTTTCGCATATTGCTTTAAACCGTGAAAGTTTTGAGAAGGATTTGCAATTTGATGATGCAGTTCCAATGTTGAAAAGACTTGCACAGGTTGCTGGATCACAAAAAAGAAACTTCGGGATTAAATTATCAAATACTCTGGCTGTAATGAACAATGATACGGTTTTGCCTGGTGGCGAGAAATATATGTCCGGCAGAGCGTTGTATCCTCTCACAATCAATCTTGCTGCTGAGATCTCGGAAAAGTTGGATGGCAAACTGCCGATTTCATTTTCCGGCGGAGCATCTTATTGGAATATTATCGATATCCTGGAAACAGGCATCAAGCCCATTACACTTGCCACGGATTTACTCAAACCGGGTGGGTATGTTCGCCTGAAGCAGCTCGCAGAAATTATTGAAGACAGTTCTGTGCCCAAAGATTCCAATATTCGGATTGACAAACTCGTTTCTCTTGCAGAAAAATCTTTTAAGGATGTGCAATTTTCGAAGAAAGAATTCCCGTCTTCCGAATTAAAGTTCGATAAGAAATTACCGCTTATGGATTGCTTTATTGCTCCATGTAAAGAGCGTTGCCCGATTCATCAGGATGTGCCGGAATATATCAGGGCTATAGAAGAAGGTCGGTTTGACGATGCTCTGAAAATCATTTATGAAAAGAATCCTTTGCCAAATATCACGGGATATATTTGCGATCACCAATGCCAAACAAAGTGTGCGAGGTGGAATTATGAGAACTCGGTTTCGATTCGGGAGTTGAAGAAGATAGCAGCAGAGAAGGGCGAAATTGGAAATTTGAAACTGGAAACTCGCCTTCGCAATGCTACGGCGCAGCAAGCTCGAAATTTGAATAAGAAAGTTGCTATACTTGGTGCGGGACCTGCGGGGTTGGCTGCGGCGTATTTTTTGAGAAAAAATGGATTTGATATTACTATTTTTGAGAAAGAATCGAATGCTGGCGGTACAGTCCAACAGATAATTCCACAATTCCGAATTCCAGAGAAGATTATTCAAAAAGATGTTGCATTTCTCAAAGATTTAGGGGTAAAGTTCCAGTTTAATTATCAAAACCAAAATTTTATCAGAGATTTCCAGGATCAAAAATTTGATTATATATTTATTGGAATTGGTGCTCATATTCTCAGAATGCTGGACTGGTGTAAAGACAAGAAAAATCTTTTTGAAGCACTGTCATTTTTGGGAGATTTAAAAGCAGGAAAGCCGTTTAAACTCGGGAAAAAAGTTGCTATTGTTGGAGGAGGAAATTCTGCAATGGATGCTGCCCGTGCTGCAATTCGAGTTCAAGGGGTCGAGCATGTTTCAATTCTCTACAGAAGAACGCAGGAATATATGCCGGCTGATAAAGAGGAGTTTGATAATGCACTCAAAGACGGAGTGAAATTCGTTGAGCTTATCAATCCAGTTGATTTTCAAAATTCCAAGCTTCTATGCCAGAAAATGGAACTCGGAGAGAAAGATGCAAGCGGGAGAAGAAGACCCGTCCCAATTGAGAATGCTGAAGAAACATTAGAATTTGACTCTGTAATAATGGCAATAGGGGAAGACGTGGATCGGGAACTTCTTAAAAAGAACGGGCTTGCATTTGATAAAGAAAAACTCGTGTTCAATCTTGAAACGCTCGAAACTTCACTTGAAAATGTGTATATCGGCGGAGATGCTTTGCGAGGTCCTTCGACTGTGGTTGAATCGATTGCAGATGGGAAAAGAGCAGCGAAATCAATTTTACGAAAAGAAGGAATCCCGTTCGATGATATACCTGAGGTGAAGTTTGATAAACAAGAGAGATTCGAACAACTGATAATACACCAGGGATATCAAAGAAAAGAAATTGAAGAACTACACTCGCTCGAAGAAATTTCTGAGGAATCCAATCGTTGCCTGCAATGTGACTTTCTTTGTGCAAAATGCGTGGAGGTTTGTCCGAACCGAGCAAATGTACTTATAAATCTGATTGGAGAAGATCATCCTTTCAAAAATGATTTCCAAATCATCCATATTGATGATTTCTGCAACGAGTGCGGAAACTGCGCTACGTTCTGCCCTTACGAAAATGGAAAACCATATAAAGACAAATTCTCGCTTTACCATTCCGAGAATTCTTTTATGGAAAGCTCCAATGATGGTGTGATTTTCAATAACACACATTTAAAATTGAAAATTAGTAATTCAGTATATGAAGGAAATGTTAGCAAGGATAAAATTCAGTGGCATTCAAGGATAAATATCGAAAATCTTGACCGTATTGAATACATTTTAAAAAAAATATACGAGAGTTATCTCATTTAAATTTGAGCTGTCATGGAACGACCCATGACTGGAAAACCAAAGGAAACTATGCCTGAAGATGTAAAAATTGCATGTGAAAATTGTATATATTGGCATAATCATCATTGTGAGAATTTCTCATCCAAATGGATGGGAATGGTCACCGCAAAGAATCAAAATTGCGGATCTTTCAAACCAAAACCTAAAAAGAAGGAAGAAAAAAAAGAAACCACATCAGAAAAATCTTCTGAAAAAAAAGAAAAGTAAGAAAGGACGGTCACATGGCACGAACAATTGGCAAAGGTTCATGGATAGTAACGGTTAAAGGAATAATAGCAATTTTATTTGGTTTATTGGCATTATTTTATCCCATAAGAACCATAGAATTTATTGCTGAGGTTTTTGGATTTGTATTAATATTCACTGGTCTTGTTCTCTGTATAGGTAGTGTATTTCATGCCAAATATAATAAGAATTGGAAATTATGGATTCTCGAAGGAATTGTAGATTTAATATTAGGTATTATAATTGTGTCGATACCAGGTCTTGCAATAGCAACGTATGTTTTATTAATAGGAATCTGGGCGCTTCTTATGGGATTGTGGAGAATTTATCAAGCCTTCAAATTCAAATCACAGAGAGGAATTCTTCTCTTCAGCGGAATAATTTCACTCATTTTTGGTATTCTTGTACTCATCAATCCTTTTGCCGGTGCTGGTGCAATTATGATCGTGATCGGAATCTGGGCAATCATATTCGGTCTTTCTGTCACCTTCAGGTCGTTTAATTAAATAGAGGATTTCTTTAATAATCAGGTATCTCTCTTTTACCAGGTCACAGTTCTTCAAAGTGTAATGTGAAGTAAACCGGCTTGGTAGAGCAGAGCATGAAGAAATTGAAATATAGTATGTTTTCGGAAGCTGGGGCTTCCGGAGTTATTTGCTTTACCAATTTAGGAATTGGTAAAGAGTAAAAATCTCGTAAAAATCTCTATAAAAATACGAACGAACACTCCTCTTTACCAAGCTCCAGCTTGGTAAAGCAGGAAAGATAAATATGAGAAGCTCATATAAATTCTCTGAAGATGGAACTGAACTTACTTTTGTAACTTTTACAATTGTCGAATGGATATCAATATTTACAAAGCAGAAATATTGTGATATAATGATTGATAATTTAGAATTCTATAGAAGAGAGCAGGGACTCAAAGTGCATTATCTTGTAATCATGCCTGAACATGTGCATCTAATTGGATCTTCAGAAAAAGATGTAGGAAAGATCATTCATAATCTAAAAAGCTATACAGCAAAAAAGATTATAGAATATCTGAAAAAAGACAAACGTAATTGGATTTTAAATCTATTTAAATATTATAAAAAGAGAAGTAAACCTCAGTCAGAATATCAAATATGGCAAGAAGGAAGCCACCCAGAAATGATCATCTCCGAAAAAATGCTTAAACAAAAAATTGAGTATATACATTTTAATCCGGTGAAAGCTGGATTAGTTACAGAACCTGAGAACTGGAAATATTCAAGTGCATGTTATTATGCTGGGAAAGAATCCATTATGGAGTTCGATGAGATAGAAATGTAGCATTATTACAGAAGCAGGGGCTTCCGGAGTTATTTGCTTTACCAATTTAGGAATTGGTAAAGAGTAAAAATCTCGTAAAAATCTCTATAAAAATACGAACGAACACTCCTCTTTACCAAGCTCCAGCTTGGTAAAGCAGGAAAGATAAATATGAGAAGCTCATATAAATTCTCTGAAGATGGAACTGAACTTACTTTTGTAACTTTTACAATTGTCGAATGGATATCAATATTTACAAAGCAGAAATATTGTGATATAATGATTGATAATTTAGAATTCTATAGAAGAGAGCAGGGACTCAAAGTGCATTATCTTGTAATCATGCCTGAACATGTGCATCTAATTGGATCTTCAGAAAAAGATGTAGGAAAGATCATTCATAATCTAAAAAGCTATACAGCAAAAAAGATTATAGAATATCTGAAAAAAGACAAACGTAATTGGATTTTAAATCTATTTAAATATTATAAAAAGAGAAGTAAACCTCAGTCAGAATATCAAATATGGCAAGAAGGAAGCCACCCAGAAATGATCATCTCCGAAAAAATGCTTAAACAAAAAATTGAGTATATACATTTTAATCCGGTGAAAGCTGGATTAGTTACAGAACCTGAGAACTGGAAATATTCAAGTGCATGTTATTATGCTGGGAAAGAATCCATTATGGAGTTCGATGAGATTAAGGTGTAGAATGATTACAGAAGCTGGGGCTTCTTATGTTATTAGCTTTACCAATTTGGGAATTGGTAAAGAGCGTGAGTAATAAAAAATTAATAAAAACCAAAACACTCTTTACCAAGCCCCTGCGTAGTAAAGCACGCTTTTTTATGAATGTGATGATTTGTTGGAATATACATTCTAAATATACCTCTATCTATGCATCGAATAATTTGACATAAAATACATGCATCAAAATAAACTTAATTTTCTAAATTTACAAGGAGATGCTGGATAATGAATACTGGCAATAATGGTTACAGTATATTGACCTTGATCTACAAGATCAGGCGATTGTCCTGTATTTTCTAGCGCAGGAACACCTTCTCAATTACGATACAGCACAATAATAATATAAAAAAATATATTAGATCCGCATTTGCATTATATGTATTTCAGTCGGATCAAGGAGTAAAAAATGCGAACAAATAAATTCTTGGGCAGAGATTGGCATTGCTGCGTCTCGCAGAAGAGTTGAAGACACGTTATGCAATTAACGAAGATACTTCCCATATTCTAAAAGGGAAAACACTTTATACCATGTTTTTTAATAGCTCGCTTCGTACTCGAAGTACTTTTGCAGCAGGCATTCAGCAGCTTGGCGGCTATCATGTAGATCTGGAACCAGGGAAAACATACACTCCTGCTCGTAAGGGTTATGAGATACCTTATAAAACAGAACGAATTTGTGATGTAGCCCAGGTACTCAGCAGGACAGGTGATGCGATTGCGATTAGAATGTATGGAGCGCCGTCACAATGGACATATGGCTTTGCTCATGAAACCATGAAAGAATTTGCTTATTATGCAGATATTCCGATCATCAACATGGAGTGCGATAAATATCATCCGTGCCAGGCGCTTGCCGACATGCTCACTATTAAGGAAAAATTTCATGAATTTAAAGGCAAAAAGTTTGTGATAAGCTGGGCGTATTCCGGTTCAACTTCAAAGCCTTTTGCTGTTCCTCAAAGTCTTGCGCTTGCACCTTCCCTTCTTGGAATGGATGTCGTACTTGCCCGTCCGAAAGGTTTCGAACTCGATCCTGAAATCACAAAGAAATGCCACGAATATGCTGCTCAGAATGGCAGTACATTTGAAGAAACAGATGATATGGAAGCAGCATTTGAAGGCGCTCATGTTGTGTATCCGAAATCCTGGGGTGCGCTTCCTTACTTTGCTCAAGTTGATAAGAATGGCAAGAAGGTCAAAGAAGAAAATCTTGCTGGTATGAAGGACCTCTTTGAAAAGAACAAGCACTGGATCTGTGATGAAAAGAAAATGAAGCTCATCGACAAAAACGGTATTTACATGCATTGTTTGCCCGCAGACCGCGATATGGAAGTCACCGATGCTGTGATCGACGGACCCCAAAGCGTCGTATATGACGAAGCAGAAAACCGTCTTCATGCACAAAAGGCGATCATGACGCTCTTAATGGGTGGCAGGTTGTAAATAAAAAATGAACCACGAAATACACGAAAGACACAAAAAAATTATTTTCAAAGAAAAAAGTTACAGAATTCAAGGTGCTATATTTGAAGTGTATAAAGTTTTAGGATCAGGTTTTTTAGAAGCTGTTTATCAAGAATGTTTAGAAAAAGAGTTAACTTTGAAAAAAATTCCTTTTCAAAGCCAAACAGAGATAAGATTAAGTTATAAAAATACTCCTTTAAACCAGACTTACAGAGCAGATTTTATATGCTTCGATTCAATTCTTATTGAAATAAAAGCAGTTAGTCAGATTCTTGATGTACATAGAGCTCAACTTTTAAATTATCTTAAAGCTACTAAGTTGAAGCTGGGTTTGCTGGTGAATTTCTCATCCTTTCCCAAAGTAGAGATTGAAAGGATTGTGTTATGAAACACAGAATAAAAGAAAAATTAAATCTGCATCAGTTTTTTCGTGAATTTCGTGCTTTTCGTGGTTAAAACTATTTATATGTAGGAGAAAAAATGTTAGTAGATATTAAAGGGAAAGATGTAATCTGTACGCAGGAACTCTCGCTGCCAGAGATCGAAGCGCTTTTGAAACTTGCCAAAGAGATGAAGGCGGATAGGTTCGGTAAACAATATATTGAGTTGTTGAAGGATAGGACATTTCTGATGTTCTTTTTCAATCCTTCATTGAGGACGCGCATCTCATTTGAAGCGGCTGCAACAGAACTCGGAGGACATGCACAATTTCTTGAGCCCAAAACAATGCGGCTCAGAAAAACAAGTCAGGGAGTCGAAGTACAGGCAGGAGAAACGATCGAAGATGCAGCACAGGTGTTGGATAGATATGCGTGCGGAATGGGCATAAGAATCCTTGAAACATCGGTAGAAAATTACGGTGACGGCGATGCGCTTTTACGTGAGTATGCCCGTTGGATGGATGCGCCGATCATTAATATGGCAGACGATAAATACCACCCATGCCAGGGATTATCTGATGTGATGGGTATGCAGGAGCACCGCGGCGACCTCACAGGAAAAACAGTGCTCATGACCTGGGCGCATGGTGCGCTTGCCAGATCTTACTGCTCTGTACATGAGAACCTTCTTATCACTTCACGGCTTGGCATGAATGTCCGTCTTGCGTATCCCCAAGGATATGATCTGCCCGAAGAAGAAATTGAAAAAGTGCGTACAAACTGTAAGATGAACGACAAAAAATTCGAAATCTGCCACGATCCAGATGAAGCATACACAAAGGATGTTGAGTTCGTGTACTCAAGGAATTGGTTTGGTCCGGATTTTTATGAAATTGGCAAAGAAGCTGAAATAGAACGAGCGAGCAAACTTACAAACTGGATCTGCACTGAAGAAAGAATGAAGCGCACAAACAATGGATTGTTTGTTCATCCGATGCCGGTTGATAGAGGTAAAGAAGTGACAGATGAAGTTGCGAGCGGACCTCGATCTATCATAATTGATATTGCGGAGAACCGGCTTCATACTCAGAAAGCAATTATGGCAATGACAATTGCTGGGATGAAGGTAGAAATTTGAAACTTGAAATTTGAAATTGGATAAATACTGGATTGA
>CAYUTH010000104.1:0-8276 GCA_964447485.1 uncultured Candidatus Cloacimonadota bacterium
ACTCCTTTTATTTAAAAGTTTACTACGACCATTCCCTGAATATAGTTAAAATCGTAGTTTCCATCGTAATCACCGTCGGAATCTGCATTTTTAGAGTTATCGACCATCGTGTAATTCAGCTGGAATTTCAGGTTCGGATTCGCATACCAGTTCAATCCAAAGGTGTAATTATTAGCTTTACCTCCATAGATTGCAGCATCCTCGTCTGTCAAGTTTAGATAACTATATCGAGCAGCAAGTTCCCATGCACCGAGTTTATTGCTTTTTGGAATAACCTGTCCGAATTCACCGCTATCAAGCTCCCAGGGGCGTTGTTCTCCGGTAAGGATCCAGCTTATGAATGCGTAACCGCCGCTGAAGTTCGCCTCTTTTTGGTCATTGATTCGTGCAACTTTCGCAGTTATATATTCTGCTTGCAGGCAGATATTGTTATATCGAACTGCGCCTTCCAATCCGAATTTCAAGGTATAATCGACATCTTTGATCGTACCCGTATCAAGAAATTCAATATCGCCGATTTTGGTTTCCGGCTCGGATTTGAATTCTGCTTCTTTTAATTCATCATCCGGTTTTCTCAGCACTGAAGCAAAGCCCACATGGATCAACAGGTCATCAAATTCCGGTGCAAGAACCAATCGTGCAGCAACACCATTTCCTGTTTCATCAACTTCTTTTTGGTAAACGCTTTTAGATTTGATTTTACAACCCTGTCCAAAGAGGTCTCCTCTGAAATTCATGTTTACCGCACCAAATTTCTGCCAGCGGGAATATTCGAGTCCGAACCTTCGATCTGCTTCAAAAGCCGTCATCGGGTATGCGCGTTCACAGAAAGTGAGAAATCTCGAAGAGGTGAGTTCATTAAGACCTAATGCCATTTTGAAGTTACCAAATTTAATATGGCTGTTCGGAAATCCCGCAAAGCGTATAAACATATCTTCTACTTCGAGGTATTCTTTGGATACATTGATATCCCATTCCGCATGCCATACACCCCAAAATTTCACTTTCAGCGCAAGACGTGCTTTACGTAAATTTGTTTGATTACTCAGAATGTGCTCGGTGTCATCAAAGAAGTAGGCGCCGTTAAAATAAATACGGACGTCCATTCTTGTGGCAAATTGTCCATCATCGGATTTCCAGTATAGGATCCCATTATCCCATTCTGTATATCCGTCACTGGTTTCTGCGGTGAGTAATGTTGCACCTATCGCAAGCATTATGAGTAAAGTTAATGTTTTTTTCATCATTCTCCTTTCATGAATTTTTTTCTGATGAATTGGTTTTTACTTTTTTACTTCTTATAAAGGGAATCGCAAAACTAATTGCTGCAATAATAAGAAGTATTAAACTGCCTGGTCGTGAGAAAAATATATTATAACCGCCCATCATGACGGCTCTTCTGAAATTTGTCTCTGCAATATTGCCAAGGACAAGCCCTAAAATGATCGGAGCAACGGGATAGTTTTTTCGTTTTAATATCCATCCAAAAACACCAAAAGCAAAGCAAGAGATGACATCAAAGAAGGAGTAACGTACCGCAAAACTACCTACAACCGAGATGGCAAAGATCATCGGGAAAAGGATATTCTTGGGAATAGTGGTTACTTTTATCCATAATTTGCTGCCGAACAACCCAAACACAAGAAGAACGACATTTGCAATCAATAGACTGGCAAAAAGCCCGTATACGATTTCGGGATTATTTATAAACAGTCGTGGTCCCGGCACAAGATCGTGTATCATGAGTGCGCCGATGAGAACTGCGGTGGTGGCACTTCCCGGAATTCCGAGTGTGAGAAGAGGAACAAGTGCACCACCAACTGAACTGCTGTTTGCACTTTCTGCAGCAGACACACCTTCCGGTGCTCCTTTTCCAAAGGTTTCGGGATGTTTACTTACTCTTTTGGTAACATCATAAGAGATAAACGATGCTATCGTTGCGCCTGCTCCCGGGAATATTCCGATAACCGTGCCAAGTATGGAAGATCGTAAAATAACCCATCGCAGTTTCCAATAATCTTTGATGGAAGGCCATTGTGATTTAATGGTATTTGCTGCTTTGATATTGAAATCACCTTTTTCGAGCTGGAAGAAGATCTCGCTGAGTGCAAACAATCCTATTAGGACAGGGATAAGGGCAAATCCGTCATAAAGTTCTGCTGAACCGAAGGTAAACCTACTCACTCCGGAAATCGGATCGATACCGACCATATTAAGCAGCAAACCGAACATCGCTGCGATAAATGCCTTCACCCAATTCTTTCCGCCGAGAGAAGCAACTGTAGTAAGCCCGAAAATTGCCAATGCAAAATATTCTGCCGGATGGAAATTCAACGCTACTTTTGCGAGGGGTGCCGAAAAGAATATCAACAAAAGCGTGCCGATAAAGCCACCGACCGTAGAAGACACGAGCGAAACTCCCAATCCGATACCTGCTTTCCCTTGCTGTGTGAGTGGATACCCGTCAAAGGATGTCACGACAGACGCGGGTGTACCCGGTGCATTGATCGTCACCGCAGTGATGGAACCGCCGTAATTTGCTGCGATGTAAATTGAAACAAGAAGGATAAGCGCAAGTGTCGGTGACATCGTATAGGTAAAAGGCACAAGCAACGCCACACCCATGGAAGGTGACAATCCCGGCATTGCGCCAGCCATAATACCAAGCGCCACGCCGACCATAATGATCAACAGGGGGGTAATCCCAGCAATCGAACCAAAACCTTGTAATAAATTACTCAATATCTCCATAACAACCTCTCGCTAAAATATCCATTCTACTAATGAGCCGACTGGGAGCTGAACATACAGTAGCCGATAAAAGATCAAATAACTGAAGATGATCCACATTATCGAGATGATCACCATGGACATGATCTTCCTGTATCCGAGAAGATACATACCCAAAAAGAGAAACAAGAAGGTGCTTATATAATATCCGAGGAACATAATCGCCACAAGATATACTGCAAGAAAAGCAATAAAAAACAGCACCTGGTGCATATCCCCTTTTTGCCTTTCTATATGGTCTTTATTCCGTAATGTTCTGATCAAAAGATAAATATTCAGAGGGATGAGTGCAAATATCCAAAGGCGCGGGACAACAGCTGCTCCCACCTCTCCGACATTGGGAAATCCGAAAGATACGATATAAAATATTATTGAGAGTGAAAGGAAAAAATAAATTATGATCACCTGGCCAATGATCTCTTTCTTATGCAGGCGCACGAGCAATATTATTAATCCTATTAATATTACGACGGACACACCTATAAGGAGGATCAGGTTGAGTCCCCTGCCGAGGCTGGTTAAAAAATCCGAATCGTCCCCTTTTACAATGTCGATCTTTTTAAGATAATACTGGAAATCTGTGACATCGGTTTCAATAATTTTGCTGAATTTATCAGAACCATAATACACGACCTGTACACCACCCTTTTCCCAAAGATTGCGCCAGCTTTCATCCTGTGTTACCTTCTTAAAAACATCTTGATACCACGCAAGAATCTCTTCGGGGACTCCTTTCTTAATTGCAAAACCACGCCACATATATTCGTTTTCAAGCCCTTGCCCGTCGAGTTCTTTGAAAGTGGGTACATCGGGGAATTGCGGCAGTCTCTCAGATGAACAAACTGCAGCGATCATCAGATCATCATTTCCGAGTATTTCTCTTGGATTACCGACATAGGCAACACCCTGTTTGCCAAGCAATGCGGCAATGGCTTTTCCTCCGCTGGAATAGGGCACCCATTTTTCATTGATGCCGTATGCATCCCAGATCTTCATTGCAGTAACATGATCGAGTCCGCCGGTTGCGGGTCCCACCCAAATCTGCTTTTCCTGGGATTGCCTTGCATTTTCCAGAATGGCATTCCACGTGTGAAGATTGTTTTGTTGATTTGTAATCACACACTCCGGGTCCATCATCAAGAGCGCAAGCCAGTCCATTTCATCAATATATGATTCACCACCAGTCTCGATAAATTTTGAAATATTCGATTTTGTACACGCATACAGTGTATAGCCGTCGGGAGAAAGTTGAAGCACCTTTTTCAGAGCGACGATGCCCCCTGCCCCGGGCTTATTTTCCACGACGAAGGTTGCATCCGTATAATGTGAAGCCACCTCGGCAAACTTCCTGCTGGTCACATCGATCAAACCACCGGGTCCCGTATATACGATTATTTTTATTGGCTTATTTGGAAAATTATTTTGATCGCCTGAAGAAGATTTCGCTTCGAGACCGAAAGATAATAAAAACAGAATCAAGAAAAAGACATACACATATTTTTTCATACGTATGATTCCAATCATCCTATAAATATAATTTATTAAGTTACCGTTTGTCCGAAGACGTTCTGAACAAAGAAGAGTAAAATGTACGTGACTATTACAGCACCGATCGGCGTCGTAATCCATCCCAAACTTATTTTTCCAAGCATCCTGAAATTCGTATTCTTGGGATTTTTCGCCAAACTGATACCGATTATTGCTCCCACGATAGATTGTGAGCTCGAAACGGGTACGAGCGGGAATGAGGGCAGCCCGTGAGACACCAGGAAGGTTTTCAATGACTGTGATGCAAAAAGGAACAGCACTATCGAGCTTGAAAGCACCGCAACAAATGCAGTGAGTGGAGAGAGTTTGAAAATACTTTTCCCGACAGTTAACATGACCCTCTTGGAATAGGTAAATATACCGACGGAAATTGCAATACCTCCTACAAGGAAAAGCTGCTGGACAGAACTGAGTTTGAGAAAACTACCAATACTTATATCATGAAATGGTGATGAATTGACAAATACACCCATAACATTTCCAATATTATTCGCGCCAAGGCTATATGCACCGAAGGCACCGACAATTATCAAACCCCATCGTGTTAAGGAGTCGAGGCGAATAAGATGGATTCGGGAATTATCAACAATAAGTTTTATGATCTGGAAAAAGATAAAAGCGAATATTGCAGTAAGTATAGGAGAGAAAATCCACGCACCGATGATTGTGCGTAATGAATCCAGGTGTGCGGGACTATGTGCAAAAAAATTCCATCCAATGATGGCACCCACGACTGCCTGGGATGTGGACACGGGCAGCTTTGCATGCGTCATCCAGAGAACGGTCAATGCAGCGCCAAGAGCAACGGTAAAAGCCCCGGACATTGCTGATACTTCACCCAATTTTCCAAGCGTATGTGAAGCACCGGCACCACTCACGATAGCTCCGATAATCACAAAAATACTGCTTATGATCGCTGCCATATAAAAACGGATCATTCTTGTGCCGACTGCGGTCCCGAATATATTAGCGGCATCGTTGGCACCAAGAGACCATCCTAAAAACAAACCGCTCGAAAGAAGAAAAAGAGTTCCTATCATGTAACGTTACATCCTTCGCTTGATCGCATACACAGCAAGACGTTCGGCGACCGACTCCGCAACATCGGAGACCAACGCGACTTTTTCTGCAAAATATCGTATATGTACCTTCCGGCTGAACTGTTTTATCTCATTAGATGCGAATGCTTTTCGTTTTATACTTTTTTCTACCTGGTCTGCTTCGTGTTCATAAAAATGAACTTTGTTCACGAAATCGTTAACCATTTTTATATTCGTAAAAAAAGCCCGTGATCCCTGAACAACGCTATCGACTGCCTTGCCCGACAACTCGGATAATTCGATAAAATCCCCTTCGAGATATTCGGGAATGATCGGCTGCTCGATCGAAAGCTGCTCGAGCACTTTCTCACATATATCGACAACCGTATCGATATTTTCCAACAGTCCGAGCACATCACCTCGCGATTCGGGAATGAGCATATTGTAATACAATTTTTGCTTTATGTCACGGCGCAGTGTATCGGCTTTGGTTTCCAATATTGAAATTTCCTTATGACACTGCTCAAATCGTTCTTTATTTTTTCTTATATATGCTTTTACGCCACCAACCAGGATCAATCCTGCATTGCAGACGGTATCGAGAAATGCCTCGATATTTGCTTCCATCTCTTTTACTTTATTGGTAAATATTCCTTTCACGCTACCTCCGATATTTGAGTTAGACTTAAAAGTGTGCTGATCATTCTCATCTCCTGTTGATTTCCCTATTGCTTATTCAGAGAGATCATTTCGTTAAAAATAATTCCATGACGTAATCCTCGATCGCTGAGGAAGAAATGATCTTTATGGTTTAAGAGCAGGATATTAATCACAATAGTAGCTCCGGCAAGAATAACATCTGCTCTTTTTGGTTGCAGTCCGATAATTTCTTTTCTTTGCTCTATCGTTTTTTCACGAAACATTGCGATCTGACCTTGCACTTCGTCGAGGGTTAGCTGCGATCCCTGGATCTTCTCGGCGTCATATTTCTGCATATGATGCTTGATCGCTCCCATGCTTGTTACCGTTCCACCAATTCCGACGATCCTGTCTACTTTTCGGTCTGGTAAATTTTCTTTGAGAAATCCTCCGATAACAGCATTGCATTCTTCCCATTCTTGAGCAGTTACCGGATCGGATCTGAGATATTTTTCCGTGGGCTGAACCGCACCGAGATTAAGACTGAATCGCTCTTTGATCTTGTCACCTTTGCCATAGATGAACTCTGTGCTTCCGCCACCTGTATCGAATACAAGAATATCTTTATCATCAACAGCTATCGTTGAAATAGTTGCAAGATAGGAAAATCGTGCTTCATCCTCACCAGTGAGAACCTTTATTTCCAAGCCCAGTTCATTTTTTACCTTTTCAATGAATTCCTGTGCATTCTTTGCTGTTCTCAATCCCATGGTTCCCACGGTAATGACCTGATCAGGTTTATATTTTTTTGAAATATCTAAAAATTCTCGAAGCGCATCAATGTTTCTTTTTATCGCATCTTCTGAGATATTACCTGTTTTATACAATCCCTCACCAAGACGGGAAATATTGTTGGTGTCTTCAAAAACCTTTATATGATCGTTCTCTATACCGGCCACAAAAAATTTTATCGAGTTCGTGCCAATATCTAATATCGTATAGGTTTTCATCTTCCTCCATTCATTATATATAGTTCATGCCGAACGTTCGCTTCATTTCTTTTATGTAATTGATATTCTCAAACTGCAATAAGCCGAGTTTTGCAACTGTTTTTTGCACGAGTTCAGGATCCATATGTTCTACAGCAATTGTTTTTTTAGGAATTTCATCAAACTTAACTTCTGCGATTTCAACAATACAATTATCGATAAGGTAGCCATATCGATTTTTATACACATTGACCATAAGCAGATCCGGATTCGGCTTGATAAGTGTTTCGATATACTCCTGATAGGAATATTCGTCTTTTTCGCAATACGGCATCTGCAACCCGAATGCCTTATAGACAAGTGCCAGCTCGTTAATATGAATTGGAAAACCGGCTTTCATCAAGACTGTCCATTGCTCGAGTTTTGTCTGAGCATCGATCCTGAGAGGAGTTTTGATGTCCATCAACTCATCTCTCACCTTCGTATTGTCATTGCTTTTCTGGGATAGGATATAAACCTCAGAACTCTCTCTGATACGTGTTACTTCATGTTTTTTTATCAACCCTTCTGCTTTTCCGAAATTTGTTTGAAAACTTCTGAATTCCCATCTAGGAATTATTTTTTCCATTATCCTTTCCTTTCGTGCCATTTATTTTCTCAATAATTTTTTGAGCGTGGTCTATTTTTTCAAAGTTTGATGACCATTTATCATGAAGGATCTTTGAGCCGATTTCCAGAATTTCTTTAAGTTTTGGTTCACAGATATAGTAGTGAACATTTCTCCATTTCTGGTTTTTGTCGACATATGAGCCCTCATAAAGGATTTTTAATTGAGCAGAGAGTGTATTTTGTGGGATGCCAACCTTATCGGCTAGCTCTGTGACGGAAAGGGGTCCGCTTTCCATAAGAGTATAAATTATTTTTATTCTGCTTTCATTGGAAAGGACGTTAAATAACTTTGAAAGTTTCCGTATGACAAAATCATCAATTTCTTCTTTCATCTTATCGTCCTATCATGTTTGGATATGACATAAATGATAGAATGATTTTCATTGTCAAATTTTTGTGATATTTTTTAAAAGATAAAATAAGCCACCACGTTTGTGACGGCTTTTAAATTTGGTGACCCTAAACCTCGATGATTATATAGAAATCTACAAAGAACTTGTAGTAATGACTGAGGTGTTGAAAGATATCTTATAACTTAGTATTTGTAGCTATATGTTTGCAGATCAAAGATGAAGAAAATGATCAGGGCAGTTGGAATAGA
>CAYUTH010000105.1:0-8121 GCA_964447485.1 uncultured Candidatus Cloacimonadota bacterium
GTCCAGAGAAATTTATTGGCTTCCAAAACTACATTAAACTTTTCCAGGATCCCGGTTTCTGGCAATCCCTGATCAATACATTTTACCTTGTGATTTTTGTCGTACCCGTAACCCTTGTTTTGTCACTTTTCTTTGCTAATCTTCTTAACAGAACGAAAAAACTATCCGGTCTCTTCAGAACAACATATTTCATCCCCACAGTCACATCCCTCGTTGCCATCTCAATTCTTTGGAAACTGATCTTCTCACCTCATGGCGGATTGATGAACCATGTACTCGGCTTCTTTAGCATACACGGCTTGAACTGGCTTTCCGAACCACGAGGAATCTTCACCCTTCTTTTTGGTGCAATGGGCATCAATATACCAAAAGCATTAGGCGGACCTTCCCTCGCACTTTTTGCTATCATAATTGTAAGCATCTGGAGAAGTCTTGGCTACAACACAATCATTTATCTTGCTGGACTCCAGAATATCCCGGAAGTTTATTATGAAGCTGCAGAGATCGATGGTGCAAGTAAATGGAAACAATTTTTTAATATTACCGTTCCCCTTATTTCCCCTACAACTTTCTATGTTCTTCTTATGACGACCATCACTACTTTCCAGGTCTTCTCGCAGGTATATTTAATGACGGGACCACCGATCGGCGGACCGCTGGGGACGACAAAAGTGATCGTGTATTATATTTTTGAAATAGGCTTTGGAGAGTCACAGAATCTCAGCTATGCGAGTGCAATAGCTCTAATTTTATTCGTTATTATTCTTGGTTTGACCATGCTTCAAAAGCAGCTTGAGAAAAAGGTGCAGTATTGATGCTTAAAAGATATTTTGGCAAAGGGTTCTCTTATTTCATGCTCATCCTCTGTGGATTGATCATGGTCGTGCCATTTATTTGGATGGTGTCCACTTCCCTGAAATCCCAAACTGCAATCAACAAAGGAAGTGTGGGCTTCATTCCAATTGATTTTGTAAATTATTACACTCATGATGGGAAAAAAGAGCTTTGTGAAATTGTTGATGAAGAAGAAAATCAAGTTGTTATAAATATTTATGATAAAGATGGGAAGACCTTCAAAGAATCTTACGTGAAAGTTCCCGCAGAAAGTATAAAATCATCAAAAAGACTTAAATTTCACTGGGATAATTATATAGAAGCTTTTACAAAAGTACCTTTTGGTAGGTATATTCTTAATACACTTTTTGTGTCTTTTTCTGTACTGATCGGTGTGCTCATCACATCATCACTTGCTGCATATGCATTTGCACGTATGCGGTTCAAAGGACGGGATTTCATTTTCTATCTATTCATCAGCATGATGATGGTTCCCCAGCCGATCTATCTCATTCCTTCATATTTCCTGCTCACAAAACTCGGATGGATAAACACCTACCAGGCGCTCATTGTGCCCTGGGTCGCAAATATATTCAGCATTTTCTTGCTGCGACAGCAGTTTAAGACAATTCCTCAAGACCTCTTTGATGCTGCTGTTATAGACGGATGTTCCCGTTTTGAAATTTTGTGGAGGATCATATTGCCCATCTCCAAACCAATACTTGCGACAACTGCGATTTTCTCCCTCATTGGCAGTTGGAACAGCTTTATGTGGCCCCTTGTGATGACCAGTAGTGATAATATACGCGTATTGCAAGTCGGGCTCTCATACTTCGCGCAGGAGGCATCTTCAAGCACTGCCCTCCTCATGTCTGCATCAACTTTCTCTATTGCTCCGCTTCTTATTCTATTCCTTTTTGCACAAAAACAGATCATATCCAGCTTTATCACGAGTGGTCTCAAAGGTTAAAAACTTTACAAACCTTTTCTTCTAAAAAAAATCATATCCATGATTACCAAGAAAAATATTCTTATTACAGATATTGGGAGCACAACTACTAAAGCTGTCCTTTTTCAAAAAAAAGCTGGTTCTTACAAACTTATCGCATTAAAAAACGTCGGCACAACAGTTGAGCGACCACAGGAAGATGTGAAGATCGGTATTTTTGACTCGATACAGCAAATAGAAAAAGCTGCTGGTATCCACCTATTGGATAATGACTCTACTTCTAATAATCTGAAGTTCAATAAAGATACTCTCTACTTAACCACAAGCAGCGCCGGAGGTGGTTTGCAGATACTTGTCTTTGGTCTCACGCTCTTTGATTCTGCCAGCAGTGCAAAACGAGCTGCATACGGATCGGGTGGTGTGATCCTGGACACTTTTGCGATCAATGACAACCGGACCCCGGTTGAGAAGATGCAGCTCATTCGTCTGCTTCGACCGGATATTATTCTTTTCTCAGGCGGCACAGACGGTGGAAATATCAGCAGTATCGTCCGTATGGGCGAGTTGCTTTCTCTGGCTCATCCAAAGCCAAAATTCGGTGATAAGACCGAAATCCCCCTTGTGTATGCCGGCAACAAAGAAGCGCAGTCATTCATTCAATCCCTCTTCTCTGATAAATTTCAACTCTATATTGTACCAAATATTCGCCCAACTCTTCAGGATGAAAATCTTCCACCTGCTCAAGAAAAAATACACCAGCTCTTCATGGATAATGTGATGGAGCAAGCACCGGGATATAATTCGCTGAAAAAGGTTGTATCGGACGATATAATACCTACACCTTCCGGTGTTATCAACGCACTCCGGCTTGTCAGTAAGGAGTTGGGAAAAAATATTATTTCTGTAGATATTGGCGGTGCAACGACAGATGTCTTCTCAAACATAATGGGTAAGTATTACCGCACGGTAAGTGCAAATTATGGGATGAGTTATAGTATTTCAAACGTCATGAAAGATACTACTTTTGAGAAAATTCAAAGGTGGCTGCCGGCGGATCTCGATGAGTATTATATAAGAAACTATATCTCAAACAAAATGCTCTACCCGCTATACATTCCTAAAGATGATATTCAGACAGCTATTGAACATGCAGTGGCGCGCGAAGCAATACAAATGTCCAAACGACATCATATGAAAATGCATTTCAATACTCAGAAAATCGGATTTCTCGACAGGTTGAAGCATATGGATCTTGATAAATTCCTGGAATGCTTTTATGTGGAAAAACTCAAGGAACAGCGTTCATTTAACATCAAAGACATCGGCATCATGATAGGTGCTGGCGGTGTCGTATCAAATGCACCATCGAACACACATGCGTTGCTCATGATCTGTGATGGACTCAAGCCCGAAGGAATTACCGAGATCTGGCGTGACAACCATTTCATTTCACCCCATTTAGGCAAGCTGAGTGAAGTGGACAGCGAGCTTGCAGCAGAGCTCCTCAATACAGAATGTTATCAAAAGATCGGCATCTGCATCCGTCCAATATTCCAAAAGATGAAATCAAATCAGAATGTAATGGAAGTTTTTATTGGAAATGAAAAACATACAATAGAATCAAATGCATTAAAATATTTTCCAAATGAAGACAACACTCCTCAGAGAATCCACATAAAGCTTGAAAAGGGCTTTTCTTTGGGGGATGGCGAACATGAATTTAATTTTGAGACAGAATTACCAATTTTAATTGATACGCGGTTCCGGGATAATACATCCTTTGATCAATACAATAATGAGCTTGGACTCTTTGATATGGAAAATCCGGCAACTGCTCTCGATGAGTGTTTCTCATCTCATTTTGAAAACAAAAAGATTGAAGAAGGCACCTTCAAGCTCAAAAGAGAACTCCCCTACTCAGGGAATATTTTTGTCCAAAAAGATGAAGAAGTAACACCCACAACGCTCATAGGTGAGAATAAGTATGCACCGCCCAAAATTTATGTGCTCTCACTTTTCACTATGGACTATCTCGATCTTAATCCTGATCTGATGAAAAAGAGCATGCTTGTTAAAGAGGGTGATTCCGTAAAATTCAATCAGAAGATCATCGAAATTCCTGATAGAGGAATGATCTCAGCGTTTTCAGGCAAGGTTGGGGAATATCGAACACCCGTTCGCGGCAAGATCGAGCATATCAATTTTGAAACTGGCACGATCATTCTGCGTGAAATTCAGGATTACTCTACGAAGCCGTTTACGGTAAAAATAGCAAAAGAACTCAAAATAAATCCAAAGCACATCAAAGGATATCTCAAAAAACATGAAGGTGATTTTGTAGAAACCTACGAACCACTTGCTGCGCGTCTCGACAAGGATTTCAGTCATGTAATTCCTGCTCCAACTACTGGCGTCATAACAAAAGTGGATAATGAAAAGGGCACAATTACAATTCAATATAAAAACGAGCCCTATCGGGTATATGCAAATGTGAACGGGAAAGTTATTGATGTGGAAAAAGACCTTTCTTCAACAATACAATATAATGGAAGCCGACTCAACGGCATCATTGGATTTGGTGGAGAAAAAACAAGCGGGATGCATATTCTGAATAAATCTCATCTTGAAAAAAACACAGAGTATAATAATAAAACCCTCGTATGCTTAGAGAAGATTTCATGCGATTTCTTAAAAGATTGTGCAGAGCATGACATCGCAGGAGTGATTGCACCATCAATAGACAATAAAGACCTCGTAGAATTTCTCGGTGAGGAGATCGGAGTAGCACTTACAGGCAATGAAAGCATACCATTTCCGATAATATTGACAGAAGGATTTGGCAATTTCAGAATGAATGCCGTCTTTGAAACCTTCTTCAAAGAACAGCAAAATAAAATGATGTATATGAATGGTCACACACAGATCCGTGCAGGTGTTGTCCGACCGCAAATGATTGTTTTGAAGTGACCAAAAAAATAAATTGGGTCAGTTGGACTTAATAACCAATAGCCAACAAGGAACATCCAATTATAAAGTAATGATGAAAAATTCGATGAATCATTCAAGAAATTTCGATTTACAGGATCGTTTTATCAAATATGCTGCAAGAATCATTGATCTATCGGAAAGACTTCCTCAAACGAAAGCAGGAAAACATATCTCTCTTCAAATGTTAAGAAGTGGAACTTCGATAGCTGCAAACTACGGAGAAGCACAATCTGCTGAATCAAGAGCTGATTTTATCCATAAATTGAAAGTTTCATTAAAAGAGTTAAGAGAGACTGAAGTATGGCTGAAGATAATATTGGAATCAAAACTGATTAAGTCTTCATTAAAATTATCTCCCCTATTACAGGAAACAGATGAGTTGGTCTCGATACTCTTCAAAAGTATAGATACAGCTAAAAAGAATGATAAATAATATAAATTTCAAAAATAAACTAATTTGGTCATTCGAAATTCCGTGTTGGATATTGAATATTGATTTCAAATTTGTAATATCTAAAACCGAAATATAAACATGAAAAAATTACGCATCATTGTTAAAGGCATTGTGCAAGGCGTATCCTTCCGGTATTTCGCTTCATATAATGCGCGACACTACGGCATACATGGGTATGTAAAAAATCTCGTTAATGGCGAAGTTGAGATCAAAGCACATGGTGAACAGCAAAGTCTGCAAATCTTTTTAGACAAAATAAAATTAGGACCACCTGCAGCACGCATAGATGATATCCAAATTGAAGAAGACACGGAACAAACTGAATATGATTCATTTGAGATCACTTACTAAACTTTTCATACTTTTTTTATGCATATCTTTCATGGGATTTTCTCCTAATCCCAAATACATTACCGAATCTGACGACTATCATGTGGTGAAAAAGGGTGATACGCTCTACTCGATTGCAAAGAAATACGATACCACAGTCGATGCGCTCAAGAGGATCAACAATCTTCCTTCCGATAAGATCCTTATCGGGCAAAAGATATACCTGCATAATAAAGAACATCCCCAGCAATATTACGTGACCAAGAAAGAAATCCCCTCATCCGGCTATCATGTGATACAAAAAGGTGAAACACTGTACCGGCTTTCTAAGATTTATGATGTTCCCATCGAGCAGTTGATGGAACTGAATCAGCTTACTTCCTATACGATAAAAGCCGGAGAGAAATTACTCTTGAAAGGTGAACCCGGACAGACTACTATTGTGTCCACTCAAGTTCAGGAGTTTGAGCCGAAAAAAAACGAGCAGCAAAAACCAACTGAAACAAAAACAGAAACGAAAAATGAACCAACCAAACAGATAAAAAAACCAAAATATCATGTGGTGAAAAAAGGTGAAACGCTCTATCGAATTGCTTCTACTTATGGATTATCTATTTATGAATTGAAAAACTACAATAGTTTGAGTTCAAGTAATATTTTTGTTGGACAGAAACTCTATCTGGAAACTCAGTCAAAAAATGACAATGCAAAATATACGATCCCGAAACCTGTTATAAAAAAATCAGAATTTCAGAAATACGGCATTATCTGGCCCTGCACAGGTCAGATAACCTCGGGATTCGGCACACGTGACGGCAAACCTCATAAAGGACTCGATATCGCCTGTCCTGAAGGCACACCGCTGAAGGCAGTGCTGGATGGC
This sequence comes from uncultured Candidatus Cloacimonadota bacterium, assembly GCA_964447485.1. Taxonomy (GTDB): domain Bacteria; phylum Cloacimonadota; class Cloacimonadia; order JGIOTU-2; family JGIOTU-2; genus Celaenobacter. The sequence continues at coordinate 6,439 of CAYUTH010000105.1, forward strand.
GAAGTTGCCTATTCCGGCAAACAGCGTGGCTATGGCAATGTGATCATTCTTAAGCATGCCAACAGCATTATGACCGTGTATGCTCATAACCAGGAAAACCTTGTACATAAGGATGATAAGGTTAAAAAGGGTGAGATCATCGGGAAAGTTGGTTTGACCGGCAACACGACCGGCGCACATGTGCATTTTGAAGTCCGACTCGACGGACGCGCCTATGATCCCCTCCAGTTTTTGCCATAGAATTCCAAAACATATTACGATTTAAAAAAATCTATTCATTACCTTTTCAAAATCGAGTTACTCATAATGCTTGCTAACATTTTGCAGGTATGTGGATATGGGCTGTCTTTTCAATTCTATTTAAAATAACCACAGTTATGTGATGTGCTAAAATTACGTTTATTTATTTTTTATAATTTAAAAACAAATGGACTAATAATATCAATGTATTCCTTTTCTATTTTTATCTTCCACCATAGTCGTTTCTTTTCACCTTCATAGAAAGAAAATGATGTAACAAAAAGGTTAGTACCAAATGCAATTTGTTTTGTTTCATCATATATTTGTTTAATTTTCGGTTTATCTTTTACTACTTTATATTCTGGAAACGATAAAGGTCTTTCTAATAATATTGATGCAATAATCCCAAATACATCTTTCCATATCTCTCTATTTTTAAAGATCAAATCAGGTATATTAAATTCATTAAATAAGCTGATAAATTCTTTTCTCAAAATTGGAACAGAGAGTACGTCGGTTACTTCATGTATTACATCATTTTTTATGGCATCATGTTCTACCATTATCTCAGTCAATTTTTTTATCATTCTAAAACAAACGATAGAACCCGATATTTTAGTATGAAAACACCAATTGCAGTATAGGTTTAAATGCTTGTATTTCTCCTGATAGTTTTTCTCTTCTATTATATTTCTCACTTGTGACATTAAATTGATTATGTCACTTTTAGAAAGCCCATCTTGAGATAATATTTTTTTTAGTTCATTAATTTCTTTTTTCATTTGTTTTCAAGTAGATTATCTTATTACATCACTGTAATTTTAGTATTTCATTTAATGTTCTTCGTGTGCGACAGGATCGTAACGATCACGCCCAAAACAAACAACCCAAACCCCGAACCGGTAGTTTCAGGATAAAAGCACCGACCAGCCCGAACGACGACACGATTGTTATACACCATCATTTTCAACTTTACTTCAAAAGAAGAATACATGTTACTGATTCATGATCTCCAACTTCAATTCTATACAAATAGATACCTGAACTCACAGGTTTACCAAATTCATCATCTCCATCCCAGAAAATTGAGTGTTTCCCTTTTTGCAATTGTTCATTGATTAAAGTTGCAACCTTTTGTCCTTTGATATTATAGATTGAAAGGTCAATTTCTGAATTATTTTGGAGCGAGAATTCAATTGTTGTTGAAGGATTGAATGGATTCGGATAATTACCAAGATTGCTTATTAAAGATTGTGAATTGGGAATTGTTGGTTCTTGTATTCCAACAACGTATGGAGGAGCCCCGAACTCATAAGCACCCATATCGATTCTGCCGCCCATTACTCTCGGCTGCCCGCCAAGGTCTGTTTCATTTGGTTCCGCCACATAGTTTGGGTCGCCGGTATCTACGCATGGCGACCTCGCAAGCAAGAAATAATCGCC
>CAYUTH010000106.1:0-8063 GCA_964447485.1 uncultured Candidatus Cloacimonadota bacterium
AATTGCTGGCATTTTACTGTCAAATTATTTAAAGAAATTTGAGAGGATGTCAAGAGGAGATTATATCTCTGTTTTATCATCAAAAGTAAAACGTAGTTCATTTTTTTCAATATGATGTAAAGAACCATGAAATTGCCGCTCTTCACGTGTTTTATTTCATGAATTTATAGTTCGTTCCGATCTTTTCGTAGACTTCTTCTATCGTTTTGGATGCGATCTTCTGACTATGGGCAATACCTTCATTGAGAACATCATTTATATAACTCATGTTATTGAGGAGTTCGAGCTTGTTCTCTCGGATCGGAGTGAGTTCCTGAGCAATATTTTCAGAGAGGATCTTCTTGCATTGAATACAGCCTATTCCTGCTGTTTTGCATCCTTCTGCACAATACGCAATTTGCCCATCCGTAGAAAAGAGCTGATGCAAAGAGAAGATATTACACACTTCAGGATCACCCGGGTCTGTCTTGCGGACTCTTTGAGGATCGGTAACTGCAACAGAAAGTTTTTTCCACATCTCTTCAGGAGTATCATCAATGTACAGGCAATTATCGAGCGATTTACTCATCTTTGCCTGCCCATCCAAACCTCTGATTAGTGCTCCCTGGCGAATAATTGCTTTGGGCTCAGGGAATACTTCACCAAAAGTGCTATTGAACCTGCGAACAATTTCCCTGGTTAACTCAAGATGTGGGAGCTGATCTTCGCCTACCGGTACGGCTTCTGCTTTATAGAGAATAATATCCGCTGCCATGAGCACGGGGTAGTCCATCAAACCCATATTTATGTTATCTTTGAAACGTTTTGCTTTATCTTTGAAAGTGGGAACTCTTTCAAGCCATGAAACAGGAGTAACTGTATTCAAAATCCATGTCAACTCGGTATGTTCCTTTACCTTTGACTGGATCATGAGCACGCATTTTTTGGGGTCAAGACCTGCGGCAAGATAGGTCGCAGCACAATCGATCACACGTTCTTCCATTCCATCGGGATCGTATGGGATGGTCATAGAATGATAATCAACGATACCCCAGATGCAGTCATATTCATCCTGAAGATCGATCCAGTTCTTGATAGCGCCAAGATAATTTCCAATGTGCAATTTTCCGCTGGGCTGTATGCCGCTGAATATTCTTTTTCTCATGCTGTTACTCCTTATGAATTTGCTTATTTGACCGGATGTGCGATGAGATCGTATTCGAGACTATCCACGATTTCAACTTCGATTATATCACCGATACTCGCTTCAGCTTCTTCAAGAAATACAATACCATCAATATCCGGTGCATCGAATTCGGAACGGCACTCATAGATTTTAGGTTTGATTTTCTTGTCAACAATAACGGACAACTTCTTGCCGATATAACTTTCGAGGCTGTCCTGAGATATTACTTGTTGAACTTCCATTAATTTTTCATATCTTTTTTTCTTGATATGTTCGGGAATTTGATCCGGCAAAGAAGCAGCTTTTGTTCCCTCTTCCTGATAATATGTGAATGCCCCGAGTCGATTGAATTTCTGCATTTGTACAAAATCAAGAAGTTCCTCAAAATCTTTATCTGTTTCTCCCGGAAATCCTACAATAAAAGTTGTTCTGATAGTGAGTTCGGGAACAAGATCATTAATCATATCAAGAATTTGAATAATATCTTTTTTAGAAGTTTTGCGATTCATTTTTTTAAGAATAGTATCACTGATATGCTGAATCGGAATATCGAGATATTTGCAGATATTCCTGCTGTTTTTTATTGTTATGAGCAGTTCTTTTGTGATATGTTGAGGATTTAAATAGAGAAGCCGCAGCCACTTGAGATTTTCAATTGTATCAAGAGCTAAGAGTAGTTCATTTAATCGGCTTTCTCCATAAATGTCCACGCCGTAATTTCCAATATCCTGAGCGATTATTATTATTTCTTTCACTCCCTGGTAAACTAATTGTTTTGCTTCATTCGCGATCTCCTCAAGCGGTTTACTGTGGATTGGTCCTCGAATAAAAGGTATCGTGCAATAGGAGCAAAAATTTCCACAACCGTCACTGATCCGAAGGTATGCATAATGATTCGGAGTAAGGATGAATCGTTTATCTTCGAATGGACTTTCCGAGTTAAGAATGTGTTTGATCTCAGAAATTTCATCCAAACCAAGAAAGAGATCGACTTCAGGAATTGATTCTTTTAACTCATCCTTATATCTTTGAACAAGGCATCCGACCACGATCAATTTCTTGCATTTACCCTCTTTTTTCAGACGCACAAAATCCAATATCACATCGATTGATTCTTCTTTTGCCGGTTGAATGAATCCACAGGTATTCACAATCAGAATTTCAGCATTTTGGGGATCTTGTGCCAGCTCACATCCGGAATCCAGAATGTTGGGAGTAATCATTTCACTATCCACCAGGTTTTTGGGACATCCAAGTGTTTCTATATAAAATAATGCCTTTTTTCTTGCCATGAATAAATCCTTACCCTGTTTTGTATAAGAAGTAAGATATAAAAAACTTGCTTCAAAATTTATTGTCTCAGAAAAATGTCATCTAAAACTAAAACGAATTAAACTTATAAGAGGTTTTTATGTCAAAGAAATGTGAAATATGCGGAAAAGTCCCAATGTTTGGACATAATAGAAGTAAATCAGATAGGCGTACAAATCGTCGCTGGGATCCGAATCTTCAGAGAATTTCGGTTGAAGTCGACGGAACAGTCAAAAAAATGACTGTATGTACAAGCTGCATCAAAAGCGGAAAAATAAAAAAAGCATAACGAAGTCGGAGGTTACGTATATGTTCCACAAGAGAGTGAAATATACTCTGATCATTCTTTTACTGGTAATTTGTTTTTCGACAACCGCCTTTGCATCTATCCCCCTTGTTGATAATGATGGACATAGTCCCTTTGTCAAAATTGTTAAGGACATTATCGGTACAGTCGTGAACATTAAGGTTGAATGGGAAGCTCAAAGCAACTCCAAGCAGTTCTCATCTCCCTTTCCATTTAATGATGATTTCTTTAAATTTTTCTTTCCTGAACCTGATAATAATAGACGTACAGTTGGATACGGTTCTGGTTTCATCTTCAGAAAAGAGGGGAATGATGTCTATATTCTTACCAATAACCACGTTGTAGGAAAAGGCGAAGACTCCAAGATAACCGTCACCCTGAACGATCAAACGAGTTATGATGCGGAAGTAGTTGGTTTGGATGATAAAACAGATATTGCAGTGATAAAAATTGTCGTAGATAAAGGTGCTGATATTTCTACAGCTCCGCTTGGTGACTCTGATTGGATTGAGGTGGGGGACTGGGTCATTGCAATTGGCAATCCATTTTCAGAAAATCTGCGGGGAACAGTGACGACCGGTGTAGTGAGCGCAAAGGGACGTGCCAATCTTAATTTTGGTGCCGATTCACCCGTGTACCAGGACTATATTCAGACCGATGCAGCGATAAATCCGGGTAATAGCGGCGGTCCGCTAGTGGATATCAAGGGTAATGTAATCGGAATCAATGCTGCGATCTCATCTGTGAATGGCGGAAACATTGGCATTGGCTTTGCAATTCCTATAAATATCGTGAAAGTGCTTATTGATGATCTCATTGATAAAGGATTTGTAGAGAGAGCGTATCTTGGCATTTTACCACAGGAAATAACTCCTGCCCTTCAGAAAAGCCTTAGCCTGCCGAATCTTGAAGGTGTGCTCATCGGCAAGGTTGAAAATGAAACACCTGCCGAGAAAGCCGGATTAAAGAAACGTGATGTTATAATTGAATTTGATGGCGAGCCGGTAAAAAATCTAAATAAATTCAGATTAATGGTTGCGAACAAACAAGTTGGCGATAAGATCTCGATGAAGATCATACGTGATGGAAAAGAGCTTACAAAAACTGCGAAACTGGAATCCTTTCCTGATTCGACCATTGCTTCCAAACCGCAAAATGTCGAGGATGAAAAATCATGGCTTGGCATTGAAGTGAAGAGCCTGGACTCCGATTTTGCCATACAGTTCAATTTGAAAATTGACAAAGGTGTGATAGTTTCTAAGATTGACATTGATTCTCCCGCTTATGATTCCAATCTCAATGTCGGTGATGTTATTCTCGAACTCGGAGACGAAGAAATTGAGAGCACAAAGGAGTATCTAAAAGCGGTAGAAAAAATGAAGAATGATAAAGCTGATTCAGTGCTGCTCTATGTAGTAACTCCTCCTCAATTCTATCATTATGTGGCGATTAAGGTTCAGTAAATATATTTCTTGAAATTAGGGATTAGGAAAAAAAGACGTTAATTGGTAGTAACTTAAAACTAAATTAAAGAAACTTTTGGCAGCAAAAATTATACCGATGAATCCTGCTGAGGATAGGGGACTGCAAAAATATCTTTCTGATATTGCAGATTTTCCCACACTGAGCCGCGAAGAAGAGCGCGAGCTGGTTACTAAAGCTCAGTCCGGGGATCAGACCGCTATGAACAAACTCATCGAAAGTAATCTCAAATTTGTAGTCAAAGTAGCAAGCAAATTCCAGGGGAAAGGCCTGAGCTTGTCCGAGCTTATCAGTGAAGGGAATCTTGGTTTGATAAAAGCCATTAAGCGGTTTGATCTGACGAGGGAAACCAAGCTCATTACCTATGCAGTTTGGTGGATCCAGCAGTCAATTCAGTATGCAATCTATGAAAAAAACCGGCTTATAAGAATTCCTGCAAAAACCATTACAACCATAAGCAAGATCGAGGATGCAAGAAGAAAACATCGTGCGAGAAGCGGTGAAGAAGCAACTGCACAAGAAATTGCTCTGGAAGTAGATGTCAAAGAGGAAAAAGCCCTGGAATTGATGAATACTACTACGGATATTGTTCCTCTTGAAAATATGTATGGAGAATCTGATGCACTCTCACGAATGGCTGCGAAAAAAGTAACTGCCCCCTCATACCATGATGATGTGAGTGATCCCAAAAAGATTTATTACAGAAAAAAGCTGCATGATAAGATCAATAAAAAGATCAAAGCTCTGAACCCGAGAGATGCGAGAATAATACAGGAATATTTCGGCTTCGGAGATGATGATAAAGGAAAAAACTTTGCACAAATCGCACGAGATCTCGGATTGTCACGCGAGCGGGTACGCCAGATATTCAAACAGATATTGGAAGAGCTGCGAAAAGAAACAGTCGACGAGGTAGATATAGATTACCTGTTAGGGATTTGATACTCCTTTGAGCTTCCGATTCCTGGCAGAGAGCAGTTATACTGCTCTTTTTTTTATATATATAAGAAGTATGTGACGCAATGAACAAAACTTGACAGCATAAAGCGCTGTTAAAAATCGGGCTTCTAACCGATTTTCATCTCTGAATGTCAAAGGAGCAACCATGAAAGAAATGGAAAAAGTATATGATCCGCATTTGATTGAGAAAAAGTGGTACCAATTCTGGCTTGAAAAGGAGCTTTTTCACGCTGAGGTCAATCCTCAGAAAAAGCCCTATACTATTGTAATCCCACCTCCAAATGTTACAGATATTCTCCATATGGGTCATGTGCTTAATAATACACTTCAGGATATTATGATCCGCTTCAAAAAGTTGCAAGGCTTTGAAACCCTCTGGCTTCCGGGAACAGATCATGCAGGTATCGCAACGCAAAATGTTGTTGAACGCGATCTTGAGAAACATGGCAAAAACCGCCACGATTTTGGGCGGGAGAAACTGATAGAGCTTATCTGGGAATGGAGAAAAACAAAAGGCGGTCGCATACTCGATCAGCTTAAGCGCCTCGGTGCAAGCTGTGACTGGAGTCGTGAACGTTTTACTATGGATGAAGGTCTCTCAAATGCAGTTAATGAAGCGTTTATTTCCCTGTATGAAAAAGGTCTCATTTATCGCGGGAAATATATTATAAACTGGTGTCCACGCTGCAATACTGCTTTGTCTGATGATGAAGTTGAGCACGAAGATAAGGCATCTCACCTTTGGTATATCAAATATCCTATCAAGGGTAGAAAACACGAGTTCATCACAGTTGCAACGACCCGGCCTGAAACAATGCTCGGAGATACTGCAGTTGCGGTCAATCCTAAAGATCCTCGATTTATTGAACTGATTGGTCAAACATTGATACTTCCACTTGTAAATAGAGAAATCCCAATAATTGCCGACGATTTTGTCGATAAAGAATTTGGAACCGGCTGCGTAAAGGTCACTCCTTCCCACGATCCTAATGACTTTGATATTGCGATACGGCATGATCTGCCGAAGATCACTGTTATCGATGAGAATGGCATCATGAATGAGAATGCCGGCACTGATTATGCTGGTATGGATAGATTTGAGTGCAGGGAAAAGGTTCTTATGGACCTTAAAGAAAGAAAGCTGCTCGATAAGGTTGATGATTATCAACATAATGTCGGGCATTGTTACAGATGTCATACAGTTATCGAGCCGTATCTTTCAAATCAATGGTTCGTTAAAATGAAACCTCTTGCGGAAAAAGCAATGAAAGTCGTTGAAGAAGGTAAGATAGCGATTCATCCAACGCGATATAAAAAGGTCTTTTTTAACTGGCTGGAAAATATTCGGGATTGGTGTATCTCGCGCCAGATCTGGTGGGGTCACAGGATTCCTGTTTATTATTGTGATGACTGCGGTGAGATCATGGTTGCAAAAGAAAAACCAGCAGTATGCCCAAAATGTAAGGGCACTAAAATTCATCAGGATCCGGATGTTCTTGATACATGGTTCTCATCCTGGTTATGGCCTTTCTCCTCACTTGGTTGGCCCCAGAGAACACCTGAACTTGAATATTTCTATCCCACTGATCTGCTTGTCACCGCATATGATATTCTCTTTTTCTGGGTTGCGCGTATGATCATGGGCGGCATGGAGATGATGGGTGAGATTCCTTTCAAATCTGTATATTTGCATGGTCTTGTTCTTGACGATAATGCAGTCAAGATGAGCAAGTCGCTCGGAAATTCTCCGGACCCGATTGATATTATGGAGAAATACGGCACCGATGCACTCAGGTTCAGCATGGTCTTTAATACGCCGAAAGGAAATGATGTAATATATACTGATTCCTTAATTGAGACTGGTCGAAACTTTGCAAACAAGATGTGGAATGCAGCCAGATTTGCACTCTCCAATGCAGCAGAGATCGACGGATTGCCCGAAGAGTCTGAAGAACCAACAGAGCTGACAGATAAGTGGATACTTCATAGATTGAACGAAGTCAAAAATAACGTTAAAGCCGCATATGATGAATATCGTTTTCAAGATGTCACTCATCAGTTATATGAATTCTTCTGGAATGAATATTGTGCATGGTATCTTGAAATCATCAAGGACAGATTTTATCATTCTGAAGACCTTGCATCCGGGAGAATGGCAAAATACCTTATGTTGAAAGTTCTCAATGAATCTTTGAAGATGCTCCATCCGATCACGCCATTTATTACGGAAGAGATCTGGCAGCGGGTCAAAGAATTCTATCCTTATGAAAAAGTAGAATCAATAATGCTATCTGATTTTCCGATTGCAAATGACATGGATAGTTATCCTGAAGAAGCTGAGCAAATGCAGCTCATCTTTAAGATGATAACTGCAATTCGAAGCATTCGAAAAGATATGAATGTCTCACCATCTGAATATGTTGAGATCGTTATAAAGGACGTTCTTCCTGCGCGATGTGCAGTATTGCAGGACAATCGGCATTATATCAAGGTCATGGCAAAAGTCGATGAGATATATATTGGCGATGACAGTATCAAACCGGAAAAATCAATCACAACAGTTGTTGATGATATCGAAATATACATGCCGCTTGAAGGCATTATTGATCTTGAAAAAGAGCGTGAACGGCTTTTGAAGAAGTTGTCCAAAGTTGAGAACAGTCTGATAAAATGCGTTGGTAAATTGAATAATAAAAATTTCGTAGATAATGCACCTTCTGATATTATTGAGCAGGAAAAGGAAAGAAAAGATCAGCTTGAAAATACGATAGAAAAGCTCAAAGCAAATATTTCATTCCTTGAATAATCTTTTGGTTATTGGATATATGTGCACTACAT
>CAYUTH010000107.1:0-8054 GCA_964447485.1 uncultured Candidatus Cloacimonadota bacterium
ATCAGCCAGTTCGACCATTTTATCCAGACTGTGATTCTTTTCATTTTTAATGAGGAGTTTGTATATTTTTTCTTCGCTCTCGCTCAGTTTTATTTTGGGTTTTGTATCGGTAGATTGAGACCCATCGACCAATTTCAGACTGAGTTGATATTCTTCGAGTATATCTTCGGGACTGCATACAATTTTCGCACCCAGTTTGATTAGATAGTTGGGTCCCTCACTTTGAGGAGAGTTAATATTACCGGGTATTGCATAAATATCACGATTCTGTTCCAGAGCATATTTGGCGGTTAAAAGTGCGCCGCTGGTTTTTGCACCTTCGACTACAAGTGTCCCTTTACTCATCCCGCTGATTATACGATTTCGGTTTGCAAAATTCCAAGCTTCAATTTTGCTTTCAAGAGGTAGTTCTGATATTAGAGATCCATTCTCAAGAATTCTTTCAGCCAGTTTCCTGTTTGCGGATGGATAGATCGTATCCAATCCTGTCCCGAAAACTGCTATAGTCCTCCCACCAGCATTCAACGCTTCATTATGGGAAGTAGCATCTATTCCGTATGCAAGCCCACTCACAATTGTAAATCCCGCGAGTACAAGTTTGGGCACGATCTTGTGGACTGCGATCTTGCCGTACTGTGTTGGTTTACGCGTACCGACAACTGCAAAACACAGATCATCCTCTGGTAATAAACTGCCTTTCACATAGAGTACAACTGGAGGATTGTAGCTATACTTGAGCAATCTTGGATATTCTTCATCAAGGAGTGAAAGCAGGTGGACATCATACTTTTCTATTAATGCAAGTTGATTCTCGATAAATTCATCATTTTGATTTTCATGGATATTATCAGAGATTTTGTCTGAGATAAAGGAAAGCTCTGTCAGTTCTTCTTTTGCTGCATGAAAAATTGCTCCGGGTGCTGAATATTTTGTGAGTAATTTTTGAATTGTTTCTGGTCCGAGACCTTTCACAGACACAAGGCGCAGCCAGTCATAGTAGTCGGATTTATTCATTATAGTTCCCTATTCTTTACAACTCCAAAATATCCTTTATCGCAAATTTCAGTTTATCAAGATTTTCGCCGCTGACTGCTGAGATTGCCAGAATCGGACAAGCACAAACCTTATTCAGCTCATCTTCCGCAACTTTAATTATATCTTTCTTTTCATCCGGAGCAAGCAAATCAATTTTGTTGAGTACTATCAATTTCTGACGTTTATCAAGTTCCTTATTGTAAGAGAGAAGCTCATTTTGTAAAATCTGATATTTTTCTTTAATATTCTCCGAGGTAATATCAATCAAAAAAAGTAAAACTTGTGTGCGCTCTATATGCTGTAGGAATCGCAAGCCCAGCCCTTTGCCCTCGTGTGCGTCTTCTATAATTCCGGGAATATCTGCGATTACAAAGGTTTTAAAGTCACCTACATTAACGACTCCAAGACATGGTTCCAGGGTTGTAAATTCATAATCTGCAATTTTAGGATGAGCTGAGGACAGGTGGCTTATCAGCGTTGATTTCCCTGCATTTGGAAAGCCGACCAATCCCACATCTGCCATGAGCTTGAGTATGAATTCATAATATTTTTCTTCACCCTCTTTGCCGGGTGTGGTTTTTCTCGGCGCCTGGTTTCTCGATGATTTGAAAGTTGCATTTCCTTTCCCGCCTTTTCCCCCATGTGCAAGAATGACATCCTCATTTTCTTCAGCAAGATCAGCAATTTTTGCAATTCGATTATTCTGTTGGTCGATCTCGTATACTTCAGTCCCAAGTGGAACTTTCAGCACAATACTTCCGCCGTCATGACCTGTTTTATTCGAGCCCATGCCATGCTGACCTTTTTCGGCAAAAAATTGTTTATTGTATCGAAAACTGAGTAATGTATTCAAATCTGAAGATGCAACCGCTATTACATCTCCGCCCTTCCCTCCATTTCCGCCATCAGGTCCGCCCTTGGGGATAAACTTCTCTCTACGAAAACTCAAACAGCCATTTCCTCCATTTCCTCCACGGACATGAATTCGTGCATAATCAATAAACATAAATTACCTTTTGATTTAAGAATATCGAACACCGATTTAAGATTTCTGATTTTAAATAATCGTTAATCATCATTCGATATTAACTTTCTTCTTAAGATTATTTTCAGCAGTCTCAATACTTTTAACAAAGATCGAAATCAGTTCATTACATTCAATTTTTGCTTTTTCAATTTTCTCAAGCTTCTTATGCAGCATGGCTTTTCCGATTATTTTCAGACAAACAAGAGATTCTCTTAACTCCTTTAAAACAATTTTTATTTTATGAATAAAATCTTTTCGGGATTCACCACTTTGAGCTTCACCATAATTAAGTGCTGGTGATGTTCCCGAGCGAATCAATTGACCCGATAAATGATTTCCAGCTTTTGTCATTGCCATTTCACTCGCGATCTCGATTATTAAAACCGCAAAGCTTATTAATCGTTCTTCTAAGTCAAATTTATCCATATTTTCTTCCCTTCATAAATTTCAAATCGTTAATCATCATTCATCATTCTCTTTTTCTTTTGATTTAAGAATATCGAACACCGATTTAAGATTTCTGATTTTAAATAATCGTTAATCATCATTCGATATTAACTTTCTTCTTAAGATTATTTTCAGCAGTCTCAATACTTTTAACAAAGATCGAAATCAGTTCATTACATTCAATTTTTGCTTTTTCAATTTTCTCAAGCTTCTTATGCAGCATGGCTTTTCCGATTATTTTCAGACAAACAAGAGATTCTCTTAACTCCTTTAAAACAATTTTTATTTTATGAATAAAATCTTTTCGGGATTCACCACTTTGAGCTTCACCATAATTAAGTGCTGGTGATGTTCCCGAGCGAATCAATTGACCCGATAAATGATTTCCAGCTTTTGTCATTGCCATTTCACTCGCGATCTCGATTATTAAAACCGCAAAGCTTATTAATCGTTCTTCTAAGTCAAATTTATCCATATTTTCTTCCCTTCATAAATTTCAAATCGTTAATCATCATTCATCATTCTCTTTTTCTTTTGATTTAAGAATATCGAACACCGATTTAAGATTTTTGATTTTAAAAAAATCGTTAATTATCATTCAATATTCTTATCTCAACAATACACATTTTTGAGTATCCAAAACATTGTTACCTGAAGAAATTGTATAGAAATATATCCCATTTGCAGCATTTTTCCCAAATGAATCTTTTGCATCCCAGGTCACTGAGATGGAGAGAGAGGGTGAAGATGCGACAGGGTGAAGTTCTCTGATAAGCTGTCCTTTTATATTATAGATCTTAAATGCAATATCCTTGATATTTTCCTTTGATGAAAACGAGATTTGTGTTGAGTTGTAAAAAGGATTTGGATAATTCATCACATGAGAGATCGTGAAATCTTGCTCTGGCTGTTCATCGGTTTCTACCTGCGGCATCGGACCATATGCAGTCTCCACATATTTTACAGTGGCGTTTGCAAACTGCTCATCAGTTCGAACCTGATAAAAATAATAATCATTAGGATTTGATATTATGGGATCGCTCGCCTGGAATTTCCAATCATTCCATTCTATGAGCCCAACATTATCAAACCATGCATAGGATGTGCCCACATCAGGTGTTTCCGTAATAAGCAGAATGTCGAAATAATTTGTATTCGACGGCACAGTGAGATCTTTATGATAATATGTCCAGTCAGTATCGCCGCTGATCCAATCAGAAATATATTCCGAGCCAAGCATAGCAGCATACCACCTGGTTTCATAATAGCGGATCTGGATCGTTACTCCCTGCGCATCTTGTGTTTTCATATAACCGCTTAAAGAATAGCTCGTTGAATCCGAATAGCGTCTTATTCGACCCTCGAGTTTTGTAGAAAGGTTATAGCCATTATTCTCATCCCAGATATGTACGATAGAACGCTCTCCTTCATAAGAAGTGGTATTGTCATAGAACTCTTCCGACTCATTCAATTCCCACATGGTGCATCCCTCGTCTTCCATATTTCCAAACCAGACCAGATCCCTTCCCACTCGATATTCCCAATTACTCGGTGGTGATATTGAGCTCATTTCAGATATATTGCCTCGATGCTCCATCCTATGAGGTACGGAAATATACATATCATCAACCGGTTCAATAGAGATATTCTCAGTTATAACTTCTTCATTTATCTCCATAGAGAGTGTGTCGAGGATGATCTTTCCATACACACTGTCCCGATCTACATACATATAGGTATCGAGCTCTTTTGATCGAAACGCAAGATAATCCAGAAGATGTAAACCGAATTCTCCCAGAGCAGGTTGCGGAATCCAGTCATCAATAAATGCAGGGGTAATCCTATATTCATAAAAACCGGTTTCATTGATTTTTGCATTGAGTATCATTGTGGGATATGTTTCGGGGTAGGTGAGATCAAAAACAAAATTTCCGAGTGAATGAGCGATCAATTTCTGATCATATACTTCAAATCCCTGAATAATGTGCGGATGATGACAAATGACGAGATCAGCGCCCGAATCTATTGCGTGCTGCCGCAGCGCTCTGTCCCACATGTGAGGAATATCCGCTTTTGGATTGTAGCCCTCATCCTGATACGGATTGAGCTCCTCTGATTTGTCATACTGGCTGCCCGGAGCAAGCGAATACTCGCTTCCGGCATGCATTTCCATAATGAGATAATCTGCAACATCTTCGACATCCGCAATTTGCTGGGTAAGGTAATAGGGTGTCAAATACGCAAATCCGGGTTTATTGAATCCCACATTCAAATAGGGCTGATAATTATTATACTGTCCTGTTCTGTCACTCGAAGCAAGAAAGGCAAAGGTGACGCCATTCTGCGTATAGAGAACTGGTGTATATGCTTCATAGGAATCTGCGCCTGCTCCTGAATAAAGAATATGTTTCTGCGCAAGTACATCCTGCGTCTGTTGTGTGCCTATAAGCCCGTAATCCAGGATATGATTATTCGCCAAGGTGACAATATCAATTCCTGCATATTCAAGCCCGTCAACATTGTCCGGATCACCCCGAAAATAGGTTGGCTTAGTCGGATGATGTGTGCCCTGATTGGTGAGCGGACATTCCAGATTAGCAACTGTTACATCTGCAGCATTTCCAAGAAGATCGATCGTCGGCTCGAAAATAGCTTCCACTCCGTATGTTTGAATAATACCACCCGAATTTTCGTAGCCTCGTGCAAGGAGAATATCGCCTATAAAATTCATAGTAATCGGAAATGATGTTGAACCCGGTTCCGGTACGATCTGGCAGTTTGCTCTGCCTATCATCCCTGTATTATCTGTAACTTCGAGAAATACATTGTAAGGATGATTGTCATAAATTATATACGTGTGAGCAGGATTCTCTACAGAACTCGAGTCTCCATCTCCGAAATTCCAGTAATATAATAATGTGTCACTGTCAGGATCATACACATCTGAATAGAACTGCACATCCAGATTTCTGTTACCAAAAGTATCTGTATATTCTTGTCCTTGAGATGACCATATATCTACTTCTGGAATTTTTGGCATGTCTTCTGTCACATCGAAAATGTCATCAAAATAGACCACACCTGTGGGATCAGTATCAAGATCATTAATGAAAAGGAGCGATGTAATTGTCGGATAATATTCGAACCATGCAAACCAGTCATCTGCTACTGGAAGCAGATAGGTATCCCACTCATGCTCCGGAAATGCACCTTGATACACTGTAATAAATTCCTCAATGTCGAGCTCCTCACTTCCGTCAAGCGAGTAAATGAGGACATTTGCAGAATCCAGAATTCCAAATCCATGTATCTCCCCTTTCGTCTCCATGTACATTGAAATCGACCATACTGAATTCGAATCGAGTAAAACAGGATCAATCTGTTCTACTTTCCATGTATTTCCAAACAGTTTTAATGAATATTGCGAGTCATTATACGTAATTGTGGAATCAATACACCAGTCATCGGGATCTATATCCTGCCCGGGATACGATTGCAAAGTAACGGATCCTCTTTCAAAATCCTCTATTATGTTTACCCGTTGAAAAGAAAAGAGAGGTATTGATATGAATAAAAAAAGAATTGTAAGAATGAACTTTTTATTAGACATTATTCTATTAACAAACATTTTCTTTCGGCTTTTTGCTCCCCATTTATAAGAAGCTGATACAAATACACACCGGGGGTTACTTCTTGTCCATATTTATCTTTCCCATCCCAGGTTAGTTCGATGGAGTGAGAAGGCGAAGTGAAGACGGGGTGAAGTTCCCGAACGAGTTGACCTTTTACATTATAAATTTTGATTTCAGCGTTTTGGATCGGTTCTTTTGATGAAAATGAGAAAGTTGTTGAAGAACGAAAGGGATTGGGGAAGTTCCCAGCAGATATATTCTCATGATCATCTTCTTGAATACTTAAAGCTGGATGTTCGATATTTATTACTGCACAATCAATTGTATTAAAACCCGCAGGCATTCCGTCAGGAAGACTGTACCAGCCATTATATACACCTCCCCACATAAAATTAAGGTGATATGTATCATTTGATGTGTTATATCCATCACAAAGGACTAAGTAACCTCCATTTCCTGAAATTCCTAAAATTGCTGGATTTCCATCAATCATATTACTGTAAAGTGTTATATAGAAATCATTATTAATAGTCGTAGTATATGTCGCATTCTGGTAATGGAATTTGTCGATGAAGGCATCATAGGCAGTTGACAGCAGTACATATCCGTTAACATATTGATGTTCTGTAGCGATACCACACGCAAAGTTGAGTGCAGAAATGAGTTCATAATCCAGAGATAATTCATTAGCATAATAATTGCGGATTGTATCGAGGTATGTATTCATTTCCGGAAAAGATGGAAAATCATATATCAAATAATCATCATCAATATAAATTGGGTCGGAAAAATAATCATCCGAATCATCAAAAAAGACATTATCAATATTTTTATGAAAGTTGATGATAAGCGCAAAAGATAAAGGGATCAGACCTACTAAACATTCTCTTTTGGAATTTGGTTCTTCAGGACAAAACATGTTATATGGGTATGATTGTCCCCATGATTCTGTTATCCATGGACCATACACGGTTTTGCCCTTGTTCGTTATGTCTTGATCGGCGGTGAGAATATTCTGTGTAAATAAAATAATCAATAAAACCAAGCAATATTTTTTCATATGTCACTCCTATTCTACTTTCACAACCTTCCCGACAAATTCATGTTTGTCAGTTTTTAATTCATATAGATAAATTCCTTCTGCAACATCATTTCCATGTTTATCTTTCCCATCCCATGATACTTCGAAGGAGTGAGTGGGTGAAGAGGAGACGGGGTGAAGGTCTCTAACAAGCTGTCCTTTGACATTGTAAATACTAATTTGTGTTGATTCGTGTAAACTCATGGATTGTTTTAAGGAAAATGTTATCGTTGATGTGAAAGGATTTGGATATTGCTCAATTATGATTTCATGTGGTTCTTGTGGTTCATCATTTGAGACAAAAATTGGACCATCGAGCGAACACACATCATAACCAGTTTCATCATCTTTTTCTACGAAGAAAAGAAGCTCTCCATCGCTCTTTCTTAGTATGTCACACACTGCCAGAACAGAATCCTGGTAATGAATAATATTACCGGTTATTCTATCACGGATCTCCAACCTATCTCCCCTGAAATACATCACATAATGGTCTTCATCGTTTACCTGAACGCAGCTTGAAGCAGTAATATTTCCAAGCCCGATTTCCGTATCTGTCTTTGACCAAACCTCCTGCCAGTTCGTTGTTTCATACGCTTTGAAATGAACTGAGTTTCCATCATCGGTGTCAAACTTTCGATACTGTATGACCTGAGGTGCATCTCCTAAATTATTATTAGACATGATTCTATAATTTGAAGGATAATGATAATAAATACTCAAGGTATCTGTCCATTCAACTGAGCCGTTCACTGAGTTTAATTGTTCGGCAACAATTTTTGAGCCGAGATTAACTCTATTTAAATAATATTTTTTATATCCTTGCGGCCAT
>CAYUTH010000108.1:0-7810 GCA_964447485.1 uncultured Candidatus Cloacimonadota bacterium
TCGGCATATCGCCCACGATTGGCAGAGAACCTGCACCTTTTGCAACTGCTTCCACGTGATAGAGCATCTGTTCCATAGTCACATTCTTGGTTGTGGAATCACCCTGAAATACCATACCGAGACTATCTCCCACAAGGATAATATCGATGCCAACAGACGAAAGTATCTTTGCCATCTGGAAGTCGTAGCAAGTAAGCATGACCAACTTATCGGTTTTCTTAAATTTTTGCATATTCATAATATTGAAATTTCTAAATCCGAATGTCTAATGTCTAATAAAATGTCAAAGTTCAAATGCCAAATGTTCATTATTTTCATAATTAATATCAATCCTGGATACCCTCTTTCAAGGGAAAGACATTCCCTTTTTTATGCTGAATTACTATGCCAGGAGTGGAAATTCCTAAGCTCCTTGAAATGCATAATATTTTCATTTCCTATTTTCCTTTATTTCCATTTTCGTTTTTTTCGTGCATTTCGTGGTTTCAATATTTAATATTAGAAATTTGACATTAGACATTTCCTCAGTAACCATATTTTTCAAGAAATTTTATCGCATCATAGAGAAATTCATTATAAGGAACAGGGATCTTGTGTTTCTTTGCCAGCCGTATGATCGCACCTGTGATGTAATCCAGCTCTGTCTTTTTGCCCTTTTTCACATCTTGATACATAGAGGAATAGTTTTTGTATTGCTTGAGTCGGCTTATGGTTCTGATAACCTTTTCTCTTTGAACAGGATAGCCTTCGTTTTCTGCAACTGCAAGCACCTCATCGATCACTTTTTCCACAAGACTTCTGATTTCCGGTTTTGAGAGCATTCGTGAGCGGATCTGCAGCAGTGTGGTAAGAGGATTCACAAACGCATTGATCGAGAGTTTGAGCCATTCTTCCTGTTTGATATTATCGGAAATGCTCGTGTCGAAGGTGCTTTTGGAAAATATCTCATACACTTTTTCTGCTGATTTTGTATTCTCGAGCACAACTTTTCCCCATGAAGTGCGCACTTCACCGGGACGTATGATCTCTGCGCCAATACCTGTCACTGCACGGATGATCTCATTAGGAAGGATATCTTTTACTTCCTCTTTTATACCGATCCCATTCTGTATAAGCATGAAAACAGTGTCGTCTTTCACAATGTTTTTGAGGTCTTCGAACACAGTTTTAACATCATATGCTTTTGTGGTAACGATCACAAGGGAATTCGCGGGAATCTTTTTCAATTCCCTTGTGGTGAGTACTTTACTCATAACTGTCTGAAAGCCGGATAAAAGAATCCCATTTTTTTGTATGACTGAAAAGTGCTCTTTGTGGTGATGTTCCTTTTTCCCGACGAGTGTCACATCATACTCGCGTGAGATCACGGCTGCCAGGTAGGTGCCGATTGCACCAGCTCCGATTATGATGATATTCATGAAAGCTCCTTTAATCGTTGCATGATAAAATGTAAAGCTGTTTTCAGATTTTCCTTATTATCAAAATTATCGCTGATTTCCTGTAATTGTTTAGCAGAATAATTCTTCATTCCTTTGATCTTTTCTGTCATAAGCGGAACTGTCCGCACAATATTATCCACAACCGTTATCTGCGCTTTCTGTGCAGTGCGGGAGAGGGGATTGAGGTCAACAGT
Organism: uncultured Candidatus Cloacimonadota bacterium; assembly: GCA_964447485.1. Taxonomy (GTDB): domain Bacteria; phylum Cloacimonadota; class Cloacimonadia; order JGIOTU-2; family JGIOTU-2; genus Celaenobacter. The sequence continues at coordinate 1,634 of CAYUTH010000108.1, forward strand.
GATGACTTTCTTGCCGGATGCCACCAATGCTTCGGTTCGGTCTCCGTCTTCAAGCGGGACGAATACAACATCTGCAATAAAAATGCCTTTTTTCGAAACGATCCTGCGTTTACTTTGCAGTTCTTCTATCTGAACAGTTTCATCATCTCCTACTCCAAGGATTCCATGAGCGCCATGCTCCTTCATGTGTTTTAAAAGTTCGTTCTCGCGTGCTTTTGTTCTGTAAAAAAGGTTTATTTCAAGGGGTGTACTTGCAGCTTTACCCAGCTCGACGATCTCGTCAGGACAAAGGGAAGCTACATTACCATTGAGAGAAAGTACAGGATGTTTTGCAAGGAGAAGCATTGCACAGGCAGCTTCGGTAGCCCGATCTGCAAAGGGCTGGGTTTTTTCTCCAATAAGATAATCAAAGCACTCACCTCTGCCGTGAGCGATCAGACCGGCTTTTGCAACGAGTCCTTTATCGAAGCCATCAATGAGTTTTTCACGAATGTGCAGGGATTGTGCTCTTGGATGTGAATCGGGGACTTCAATTAACATGAGGACCTCCTATGCTGATATCCGAAATATAGACTTTGCCGTATTCTTGAAGAATATTTCTCAATTCCTGAGCTGCTTTAGTTGTTTGAATGCTGAAAACACTTTCACCAAATAATGGCATGCTGCAGAGAAATCCATTTCGTTCCATCTTTTTTATGATGTCCGAGACTTGTCCGGTTGCGACTTCGATCTTTTTCATAAACCATTGTGAGAGTTCGAGGAAACGTTCTACAGAAGGGTCTTTGAGCAAAGTATCAACGCAGGTTTTTCCAAATGTATATACTTTATCCATCAAACTTTTATCAGAAAGAGCTTCTTTCGTTTGATAGGGACCGAAGTATAAAACAATCACTTTATGATCTTCTTCGAGCGGAATGGTTTCAACTTTTCCGATGCCAGGACCACCAAATGCAACTCGTATTTCCAGTCCGCCAGCGATCTCTGCCATCACTGTGCCCAGTCCGCCTTTGTTTTCAACATCAGCAATATGAGCAAGCTGAAAGCATTTTTCGTCAGAAATTTCTATATTGAAAATTTTTCGTAGAGCAAGTGCCAAACTTAATGCACCGCTTCCGCTTGTGCCAAATCCCGCACTGAGAGGCAGTTCTATAGTATGTTGAATGTCAATTATATAGTCATTTTTAACATATTCATTAAAAAATTTATCCACAAGCCAGTGTGTGAGTTCCGCATCCGATCTTTCTCCATTTATGAAAACAGAAACTTTATTTTGAGATGAGGGATGCGCTTCGACTTGTGTGGTTGTTCCTCGCATCAAGTTCACGCCAGCGCCAAGAGAGCTGCTCTGCATCGGATCACTATCCATTTTTGAGTAGAAAAATCCTGTAATATGATTGGGAGCCCATGCTGTAGCAGTTTTTGTATTATGCATCAGAATTTTCTTTTATTTCTTTTACAAAATTTGAAGTAATATTCTTCAATTCTGTAAGCTTATTTCGCAGACGCTTCAATGCTCTTTTACTCTCATAGCTGTCCATGTCGATCTGCACATTTTCTTTTGTAGAAATATCCTCAACATTTCTCAGCGCTTTTTTCGCTCCCTTGATCTTGAATTTCTTTTCGTAGAGCAGGTATTGAATTTTTTTGAGAAGTTGAATATCCTTTTGTGTATAGCGCCTGTTCGAACCTTCTTTTCGCTGCGGATTAAGCTGCGGGAACTGGGTTTCCCAGAATCTGAGCACATGGGGTTTGACATCCAGAATATTGCACACTTCGCGCATTGTGTAGTAATATTTCGTTTTTTGAAATCTAATTGTCATCGCACTCTTTTCATTACAAATATTGGTAATATTATTGAAATTATTATGATCACAAAGCTGAACCAGAAACAGAGAGGTGCGAAGAGATAGCCGACGTTCACAAAAAAGGTTTTTCTCTCTGATTCCCTCACGGTCAGCGTACTTGTGATATTGATTTTTTCATATACATCTGTTTTGATAACAGTTTTTCCTTTGGGATTTATAATGTAGGAGATGCCTGTATTTGCTGCGCGGATCAGGGGAAGCCTTGTCTCAACTGCACGTATCTTTGTGTTATTTGCATGCTCATGGGGGAGTACACTCTGTTTGAACCATGCATCATTCGTGATGACCACAAGGACATCCGCACCGAGTTTTGCATATTTTCGAGAAAGTTCAGGGAACATCCCTTCAAAGCAGATCAGAAGAGAAAAATTCAGATTGTCGATCTTGTAAAGAGGAAACTCTGTACCAAATTCAAAATTCGCCTGTCCGAACTGAAGTTTTTCAAGAATAGGAAAGGTGCTGAGGAGAGGGATCCTTTCACCAAAAGGTACAAGGCGTATCTTATTATATTTCTCATGAAAAACGCCTGCAGTGTCTATCATAGTAGCGCTATTGTAGAATTTATATTTTGGGTGATTTTTTACCATATCAACTGCATAATCAGGGAAGCCAGTGAGTACATATATCTTATTTTCTAATGCATAATTTTGAAGACGCTTCCTGTATTTGGGTTCATGAAGAATATAGGTCGGAATTGCAGATTCAGGCAGGATCACGACATCTACATCATTTACTTGTGCCAGGATGCGCACCTGGTTTTCATATTCATCGATCGTTGGAACAAGATTCTCCGGCTTCCACTTGTCTTCTTGCATAACATTAAGCTGTACGATCCCGATCTTCAGATCAGAACTTTTCAGTTTTATCGTCTTATCCCGATAAATACCATAACCAAACCAGAGCACAAAAATAATGAGAATAACAAGTAAATTCTTGGGCTTGCCGGAAAGAACTTTGAAAAGCAGCACATTGATAAACAAAACAAGAAGAGAGAGTCCGTAAATACCGAGCAGATCAGCAGCTTGTATGAGAAGATAGTATTTTGAAAGAGAATATCCTACATTCAACCAGGGGAAGTTCAGAGAACCCAGTGTCATCACATATTCGAAGCCGACCCATATCAAAGGAAATATCCAGAGAAAGATTTTTGGGAAGCTTTCATGCACCTTACGCAAGAACACAGAAAGTATTGCGAAATACAAAGGAAGTGCAATGATGAGCCCGATAAAAGCGATCAACTTTACATTGAATACTCCATACAATGTGATCAACGTGACGATAAGTCCAAAGAGAAATCCAAAAAGAATTGCGTGCTTCGGATTTGCCTTGAGGATGAAATAGAGGTAGGGTACAAATGCAAAAAAACAGAGGAATCCCACTCCAATATCAATGAATGAAAGTCCAAATAATAGACCGGCCAAAAGAACAAGAATTAAGTTTTTCATACGCTCTTTTTATGAGATAAAATATTTTTTACAATTCGTATTATGCGGGAGAATATTTGTAAAGTAATTCTTAAGAAAAAAAGTTTATATGGCTAATTAGCAATTAGTTGGAGCACATGAAGCTTGTTGCCTTCCAGTACACCGATCGAGGAACTAAAAGCAATGATCGCGGTTGGTTTGGTTACGCTTGCAACATCGGAAACCAGTCCAAGGCGTCTTGGCTCAGCAGACATTCTCCGCGCAACATAGACAGTAGTTTTATCATCCAAATAATAATAAAAATTCTTGGTTGAAGTAATATCGATTAGAGTGTTGGACGGAGTGATCTCGTGAAGAAAACCACCGAAACTATCAAAACAAAAGATTGTATTTTTGCCGCAATCAGCAATATAGTTCACTTCGAGGGCAGTGCAGATCTTGTGTGGACGATCGAGATAGAATTTCCCGAATTTGAAGCGTATATCGTTCTTTTTGGTAAAGCAAAAAACCTGGTTGGCAAAGCTGTCATATATGAGGAGTTCACCCGTATCCTGAACAGCAATAAGTTCGGGTTCGGTCATTTGCATTGGGGTGAAAGAGTTCACGAATTGTCCGAAATCATCAAACTGGACAACTACATTCGCCACATCATCGACCACAAAGACATTTCCAAAACTGTCAACAGCGAAATCAGATATGTGAACGAACTGCCCTTTATCAAATCCGAACTCCCCGATACGCTGAAGGATCTTACCCTTATCATCAATTCGATAGAGTACATTTTTGAGTTTATCCAGTATGATGAAGGAGTTTGTGTAACTACAATAGCGTATTTTTCTCGGTTGCACAGGAAGAAGGATCTGTGTTTTATATACAAATCCAATAGGGAGTGGTTTTGTATCGGAAATCATCATACTTGAGCAGGAAATAATACAGAGGGTAAGTATCAAAAGAAATATTCGCAGGAAGTTGGGTTTATAAAAAGGAGTTATTTTAATCATAATTATACTACGCTTTTCATTTTAAAAAACATCAATAAATTCTTTCCTCTTTTTCCTCTGTGCTCTCTGTGGTTTTCATTCACTGATTTCATTTTTAAGACGTATTATTGCGATGGACGAATGTCCTTTAATTTGCCCTGTATTTTTGAAATGTTCTGCCAGTTGTTTTCTTCGAGAGAGTATGCAATATCAATGCGGGAGCCCTTTTTCAGGAATGGAACGAGATCACCCATATTGAAGCCGATCAGGTCGAGCGTTTTTTCATTCTGCAGCGCTTTGATCTTCAGGTGATTCATGCCAACTGTATAGGGATAGCCCACAACCATCACATTCGAGCTCATAAAAATTGGATTCATATTTTTCGGTCCGAAAGGTGCGAACATTTTGAGCCATTTTATCAATTCGTCATCTATTTGCTGGAAATTAAGTTCATCCACTACACTGACCTGCGGCTGGATTTCCTGCTCAGAAAGAATTTCTCTGGCATATTCATTGAGCTTTTCATCGAGTATATCAATATATTCAGGCAGGATCGTGAGTCCGGCAGCGTATTTATGACCTCCAAAACTGACGAGGTAGTCCTCGAAATGTGTAAGGCAGTCAAAGATATTGAAATTTTGAATACTGCGCCCGGAGCCACTGCCTTCACCTTCTGAAAGGGTAATCAAGATGGTTGGCCGGTTGTATTTTTCCACAATTTTTGATGCGACAATGCCGATAACGCCCGGATGCCAGTCTTCTGCAGCAAGAGTAATAAAATAGGTATTATTCATGTCAGGATATTTTGCTTCGATCATATCACAGGCAGTTTTGAATGTGTCCTGATCGATCTTCTGGCGTTTAAAATTCTCTGAATCAATAGAAAGAGCGAGCTGTTTTGCAGTTTCGGGAGTTGTGGCAGTCATAAGTTCCACAGCTCTGTCCGCACTTCCCATTCTGCCTGCTGCGTTGATACGGGGTGCGAGTTTGAATACTATATCACTGGATTTGAGTACCACTTTTTTCAAACCGGAGAGGTTGAGCAGGTAATTGATGCCCATATTTTTTCTTTTCTCAAGGCGATCTATTCCAAGCCGGGCAATAATCCGGTTCTCGCCTGTAAGAGGAACTATATCTGCAATCGTGCCCAAGCCGGCAAGGTCGCAATATCCTTCAACTGCTTCATGCCCATCTCTGCCTGATTTGATAAAGACCGCAGTGAGCACTTTCAATGCGATGCCTGCACCGGAAAGCTCGGAATAAGGATACGTTGAGTCCTTCAATTTTGGATCGATTATCGCGTATGCCTCCGGAATCACTTCTTTTGGAGTATGATGGTCTGTCACGATCACATCGATGCCGCAGGTATTCAGGTCAGCGATTTCAGCAACTGCATTGATGCCGCAGTCCACAGTAATAATAAGTTGTGCCTGCATGGATTCTATGGCTTTATTGCCTGTTAACGAAAGCCCGTAGCCCTCGATCATTCTATTTGGAATGTAGAAGTCCACATTCGCACCAAGTTCGCGCAGACCCATCAAGAGGATCGACGTTGCAGTCGTGCCGTCCACGTCATAATCCCCATAAATGATTATCTTTTCTTTGTTCTCGACCGCGCGGATAATGCGTTCGACCGCTTTATCCATATCTTTAAAAAGAAATGGATCATGCAGATCTTGACTGGAGGGGCTAAAAAATATCTCAGCTTTTTCCGGGGTGTCTATTCCGTGCAGGGCAAGTAATTTCGCAATAACTGGAGGGCAAGTGAGCTTTGCAGCAAGCTCATCCAGCACCTGTTGATCAACGAAGATTTCCTCTTTGATCCATTTTTTTCTCATCGATTCTCCAAACCAAATATGCAGAAGATAATAATAAGCCGAATTCTGTTTCCCGAAGTACAAGTTCGGG
>CAYUTH010000109.1:0-7761 GCA_964447485.1 uncultured Candidatus Cloacimonadota bacterium
CCGGGTGCGCTCAGTTACTGAAACAAGCATAATATTCATAATCCCAATGCCACCCACTATAAGCGAAACACCGGCAATCGCACCTAGAAGAAGGGTCAAAGTCGAAGCTGTCGAAGTCGCAAAATCTGTTATTTCGGATTGACTTCGAATGGTAAAATCAGCATCATCTTTAGTGTCAATTTTATGTGCTCTGAGCAAAATATTGGTGAGTTCTGTCTCGGCATCATCAATCACATCATCAGAAATTGCACTGACATATATCATATTCACGTAAGAGCCGTACTTACCCCCCTTCAAACGATATAAAACTGTCATTGATGGAGCGAGCACAAAATCATCCTGATCCATCCCCATCGAATTGTTCCCCTTTTCTGCAAGTACGCCTATGATGGTAAAAGGAGTATTGTTGATCCTAAGTTTCTGCCCTACTGCGCTTACTCCGGAAAATAATTCTTCTTCAATTGTTTTACCAATAACGGCGACTTTCTTTCTGGAAGCAATATCCTTCTCCGTGAACATCGTACCCTGTTCAATCTCGAAATTTCTTATTTCCAGGTATTCTGGGGAAACCCCTTCTACTTTGCAATTCCAATTACCGGAACCTCCAATTATCTGAGCATACGTGCTTACACTTGGCGAAACTGCCTGTATCAAGGTTGCCTGCTCCCGCAAAGTTTCACAATCTTCCATAGTAAGACTTTCCCTGCTCCCTGCTCCCCCGCGAACGCCCTGATAAGAGCTGCTTCCGGGACGGATCATAAGAAGATTTGTTCCCATACTTGAAATATCGGTTTCGATCTTTTTCTGAGAGCCCTCCCCCACTGCGACCATAACGATCACAGAGCACACACCAATGATGATGCCGAGGGATGTAAGCAGACTTCTCGATCTATTTCTGAATATACTTGATAATGCCACTTTCTCTATGCGTAAAAGCTTCATATAACCTCCTCAGCCGGATCATCAACATCTTCTTCAGGGAGAAGTGCTGCCCGTTTCGCTTGTTGCAGTCTATCTTTGATTATCCTTCCATCGCGGAGAAATATCGTTCTGCTCGTATATGATGCAATATCATGTTCATGTGTCACGACTATTATTGTGATACCCCTGCTGTTCAGTTCCTGAAAGAGTTTCATGATGTCGATCGAAGTATGTGAATCAAGATTACCGGTCGGTTCATCAGCAAGAAGAATTGACGGGCTGTTAACGAGTGCCCGGGCAAGAGCAACGCGCTGTTTTTCTCCACCAGAAAGCTGGTTCGGCACATGATCCATTCTGTCACCAAGTCCGACTTGAGTAAGAGCTTGGCTGGCAAGAGCTTTGCTGTTCTTATTTTGACCTGAACGATCATACAGGATTGGCAGTTCGACATTTTCGAGCGCGGTTGTTCGTGGGAGCAGGTTGAAATTTTGGAAAACAAAGCCGATCTTTCGGTTCCGCACATCCGCATACTGGTTCCTGGTCATCTTTGCCACATCTTCTCCATCAAGGAAATACTGCCCCTCGGTCGGTTCATCGAGACAGCCGATTATATTCATCAAAGTTGATTTGCCCGAGCCGGAAGCTCCCATGATCGAGACAAATTCACCTTGCGCAATCTCCATATCAATATGCTGAATTGCCGGCACTACAATATCTCCAACATAATAATGTTTCACTAGATCTTTTATTTGAATTACTTTTGTCATCGCACACCTTTAAAACAGACCGCGCATTGGAGGTCCGCCTGGACCACGCTGCTGATTTCGTGTTGTTGAAGTAGTTGAGGATGATTTTGTTTTGTCATTATCGCCGGTTATAATTTTGCTTGCTGAAGTCAACCTGCCGATATTGCTAAGTTCCGTGTTTATACCATCACTAAAACCCTTTGTCACAGGTGTCATCATGATCTCACCATCTTCATTTTCAAACCATACAATCGCCATTTTCTCAATCATTTCCGCACTCGGCTTCATCCTGCCAAATTGTTGGGGATTCTTGGAACTACTTTCTTCACTCTCCTGTGTATGCTGCGTTCTCTTCTTCATTAAATCTTCGAGCACATTCATGGGAGGTGTATAGTTCAATGCAGTATTTGGAAGATAGTAAACATCTTCGGCAGATTTTGTGATAATGTCGATCGTTGCAGTCATGCCCGGCAGAAGCAGTCCTCCTTCATTCGATGTAGAGATGACAACAGTATAGTTCACGACATTTGAAATGACGTTTGGCTGCAGACGTATCTGCCGAACGACTCCGACAAATTCTTGATCCGTATACGATGCAACAGTAAATTCCACTTTCTGCCCTTCTGCGATAAGTCCAATATCGCTTTCATCGACAAGTGCATGGATCTCCATCTGAGAAAGATCTTCAGCGATTGTAAAGAGGACAGGTGCGGATAAACTTGCTGCAACTGTCTGTCCTTCTTCCACGGATCTGTCGATCACTTTGCCGTTTATGGGTGAGCGAATGATGGAATATTTATTTAAATTGGTTTGAGCTTTTTCCAGATTTATCTGTGCCGACACATAGGAAGCATATGCTTGTTTATACGAAGTTTCTGAAGTTAATAGGTCAAGATCGGAAATATAATCCTGTACAAAGAGCTTTTTGTCATCCTCATACTTTCTTTTGGCGAGCTTATATTGAGCTTCTGAATTTGCAAACGCTGCTTTTGCATTTTGTACTTCATACACAATCTTAGTCGTGTCGAGTACAGCCAATATTTGATCTTCCTTCACATCATCATTATAATCAACAAGCACTTGTGTGACTGTTCCGGAAAGTTCTGTTCCTACCTCGACAGCTCCCAGAAATTCGAGAGTGCCGGTGCAGGAAACGAGGACTTGGATATCACCCTTTTCAAGAGCGGTATATTGATAGATTATTTCATGATTTGCTATTTTTCTCCCAAAGAGAAAATATCCGCTGACAGCCAGCACAGCAACTATCAGTATGATTATCAAGACTTTTTTCATATGTTCTCCAAATGTAATATCTTACAAATAATTTAGATTTTATTGAATAGCCAGTTGAATCTTCATCCAAACCTCGAACTTAGATGGCATTTCCTGCATTTGGTCACCCATCGGACCTTCACCTCTACCACCGGGTCCACCTTGTGGTCTTTCCCCCATCCCTCCCTGGAATCTTCCAGTACCGGATGGTCTCTGAGGTCTTTGCATTTCATCAGTTTCAATACATGCGTAGATCACATTTGTCTTGGAGGGTTCAATATAATATTTATGATCATGAGCTTCAAGAGGAATTCTCAACTCGTAGATGAACATCTCCCTGTCAAATGAATATGCAACCTGGACATCGTCGAGATACTCTTTCTTATATTCTTTTTCTTCTTTCCCATCGATAATTACAAGGTTTTTATCAACCTTTTCCATGAAATCCTGACCACCCTTTTCTTGTGGTAACTGACTTTTATTTTTTCCGGGGAATTTTGGCATATCCATCCCTTCAATATTTCTTATCGGATAGTGGATTCCAAAGGTTTTCTTCTTGCCATTTGCATCTAACCACACGGTAAAACCAGCTTGCATGAGTTGCTTAGCTCGCTCCGGTGAAGTAGTATAAAAGCTGATATAAAGATTCTCGTCATCATTGACCACTCCAACCATAACATCCTGCTTTTCTAGGAAGGTCATCTCATTGTCATTCCAATCGTTTACATAACCATCTACAATCCGTTCTGATGAGATATATGTACTCGAAAGTTCCTGGCTTTTACAGGAAGAGAAACTGAAAACCATCATAAATACTGCTATGATCTGAAGGATTTTTTTCATTGGTTCTCCTTGGGAAATTTTTCTTTCTTCATAGGAGAGTTATCGCGTAAAATGGTTTAAAATATTTCAGAAAATTCTAATAATGCATTAATTTTCGTATACTACATCCAATGTATGGCTGTCAGCACTTTCGGGTTTAGAGAGCTTGAGTAAAAATTCTCTGACCTTCTTCTTTGCAATCGCCTGCTGTAAAGATTCCTTGAAATGCGGTGTTTTTAATGCGATGCTGATAGCTTTGATCGCTTGTAGATGCTGTTCGGGGAACCTGTCTGGAGTAATGATCAGAAATATGAGATTAACAGGTTGATTGTCAGGGGTATCCCAGTTTACAGGATGTCGAAGCAATCCACATGCAACTTTTGTGGTATCAATAGAAGAAATCCTGCAATGTGGAAGCGCTATACCGTTACCAATTGCTGTACTGGCAAGCTTTTCCCGCTCAAGAACCGCATCTGTGATTATCTTCGTTTCATGGATGATGCGCTCTTTTACAAACACTTGGGACAGTTCAAATACTGCTTGCTCGCGCGTTGCTGCCATCATCTCTATCACTCTGTCCTGGAGTAAATTATAGAGAGAAAATTTATTTGAGATATCATCTTTTGCAAGGAGTGCTTCTCGTTCGCCGACTGTCCAGTTCCTCCACTTTATAAGTGTTCTCTCAGACAGCCATGCACCTACGAGTTCAAAAATAACTAATGCAGGAATGATCGTATCAAAAATTATTCCTCCACCATGACCTTTCAACATTGCTGCCACGAGAATTGTCTCAACCGCTGCAACACCTGCCTGAGGAAGCATGAGTTTGGGCAAACTTGCGGTAATTTTGGGATCCTGTCTTGTGAGTTTACAACCTATCCAGTTGCCAAATAATTTTCCAAGTGTTCTGAGAATGAGATATGCGATCACAAAAATTATTGTCTGCCTTGAAAAACTCTCCAACCTCACACTCGCACCAATGATTGCAAAAAAGAGCAGGTTCATAATTGGCATGACATTTTCTATCTTCAGTGAATCAAAGATCGCATGGGAATGGAAATTTGAAATAAGGAGTCCCGCAACCACTGCGGTTATCAAGAAAGGAAGATTGAAATGAATAGCAACGGCAACACCGATCGATACTACTCCCAAAATAATAAGAAGTATCTCTACTGATGGGGTGGGATGCTCTGAGAGCACCGTTGAAAGAAATGAATCGGATTCGGCAAAATCAATTTCTTCGGGTAATCGTTTTTTTATTGCGAGCTTCAGAACGAAGAAAATTGCAGCTCCAATAAGGATAGCAAGCAGCAAGTCTTTGAGTACATGACCTGTGATAGAAAGAGATGAAAGATCCTGCCCCTTGCTCAAAACAATACCGATGCTGAGGAACACAGAGAAGAATACGACTTCCATAATGTTATCAAGCACGATCACATTGGCGAGCACTTTCCGCAACGTGCCTTCTATTCGGAGTTTGTTCATGAGGAGAAATGTCAATGCAGGCGCTGTAGCGATGCCGATCGAACCGAGTATAAGAGAAAGTATTACATCAAAGTGAAATATGAATCGGAACCCGAGAAAAAGCAAAGCCCATGTGAGCAATCCTTGTATCACGCAGATAACCGCTGCTTTTACACCCACTTCTTTGATTCGGTCAAGGTGAAGTTCTTCACCTATCGAGAAAGCGATCAAACCGAGAAAAAGGAAAACAAAAAAGTGGTAGCTCTCCAGGATGTTTGCATATTCAGGGAAAGTCGTAGCATAGAAATGATAAATGGGTTTGAAAAAAAATATCTACTTGAGTCCCTCATGATTTAGTAAAAATTTGTGTACGAGCTCCAGAAAATGCGGTCCGACCAGAATGCCGCCAAAAATCTGCCCGATAACCTCCCCGATCTTCAACTTACGAGCGATCATGCCGCCGATGTAGGCAGCAAGAATGAGCAGACCGATCTCGAAGATCTGCATCTTCATGTAACTCAGTTCCATGTGTTAGTTCTCTTTATAATTCTGATATGATAAGATAAAGGGTTCCGTATTTCAGGAACCCTATTCTCGCGTTTCAAAGTTGCTTACTTCTTTTTGGCTGGAACTTCTTTTTCTTCGGGTTTCGCTTTAACCTCTTTTTTGATCACCTGAATTGTAAAATGGGATGCAAGCGCTGCAAGTGCGCCGATCGCTGCCCATACCGGAGCCAAAACCAGGCCGACCACACCGATTGTTACTGGGATTTCAAGATAGGTTTTACCGTTGTCATTCTTAATAATGATCTTGCGGATATTGCCTTCATGAATGATCTCTTTCACTTTTCCAAGAAGTTCTTCGCCCTTCACTTTGAATTCTTCCACTTTTTTCTTATCCATATATGCTCCTTGATAGATGAGTAATTTACTTTTTCTTCGTTTTTTCCCTTATTCTGTCAATAAATAGGAATAATTATAGGATTTGAAGGAAAAAAGGAGGAAGGAAGATGGGAAAAGGATAATATTTATCAAGTTACAATCCTTGTTTTATCTGTATCCTCCCAAAGTATGGGATACGACACGGCATAGATGGAATCAGATAAAATCAAAATAAGTTTGGAAATATTTCTGCTTCGTTTTAACTACGAACCAAATCATTTTCACATTTATTATAATGGCTTTGATTTAGCTTTTTTATTGACACAAAACCTGAAGAAAAACTGCATTCAAAAAAAATATTTTTCTTTGGGAGTAGTGAATGGATTTAGATAATCTATCTCGGAAGCAGCTGATTGGTATGTTGGATGATTTTGCCAAGAACTGGTTAGCGCACGATGGTCTATGGTTCCAGCAGGTGGAAAAGAATTTCGGTTTGGAAAAAGCGATTGAGCTTGATACCGAAGCCTGGAGAGCTTTTACAAAGATAGAAGCAAAACGAATAATGAAGAGACATAACATTCCCGAAAACAGTGGTTTGGAAGGTTTGAAAAAAGCTCTCTCTTTCAGATTATACAGCAGATTAAATATTCAGAGTATTAGCGAAGAAACGGAAAATTCTTTCCTCTTCCAAATGAATCGCTGCCGCGTTCAAAATGCCAGAACTAAAAATGGTTTACCCGATTTTCCCTGCAAAAGTGTTGGTATTGTAGAGTACGGTGAGTTTGCCAAAACGATTGATGCGCGCATCAAAACAACCTGTATTGCCTGTCCTCCGGATAAACATCCCGATACATTCTATTGCGCCTGGAAGTTTGAATTAAAAGAATAATCTGTTATATTTAATTTAATCTTTTTGAATCGTAACGAGAAAGTTCCCCAGGAAGAATCTTTAGAAAGTTAGCATTTTATCAAATAGACTGTTCTTGATATTCTGTCTGTTTTTGCTTTTCCTGAAATATATAGTTGCCTGCAATAGCAAAATAAACATCAAAGCGCCGTAGTAACGCACGATAAATACCTGTTTCAATCCTTGATTTAATGGAATCAGCTAAACAAACAAATAAGAAAACCTTTGAAGATATGGATATTTCAATGTTTCAATCCTTGATTTAATGGAATCAGCTAAACAAACTTTGGGCTTTAAAAATGATAAAACACGTCTAATGGAGTTTCAATCCTTGATTTAATGGAATCAGCTAAACAAACTTGTTGTGGACTCAGAATTAGATGCAATCTCATACTTGTTTCAATCCTTGATTTAATGGAATCAGCTAAACAAACACGAAGGCAACTGTAATCATGCAGAAAAGGAACTAAGTTTCAATCCTTGATTTAATGGAATCAGCTAAACAAACATGTCGATCACCGAAGATCAAAACAACGAAAATATGTTTCAATCCTTGATTTAATGGAATCAGCTAAACAAACTATTGGAAGATAATGGTGATAGAATATCTGAATAATCTGTTTCAATCCTTGATTTAATGGAATCAGCTAAACAAACAAAAAACCGCTCTCGATTACCTTCCACCATTTCTTCTGTTTCAATCCTTGATTTAATGGAATCAGCTAAACAAACTATTGGAAGATAATGG
>CAYUTH010000110.1:0-7722 GCA_964447485.1 uncultured Candidatus Cloacimonadota bacterium
TCGTGATACAGATATTCACAATCAATGCATTCGAGACTTTCTTCTTTGAGAAGCTTAGGTATATCTACAAATAATCTTTTCATGATACTGTCTTTCCTTTAATATAAAACTTAATCCCAGATTTTTTCTTCGTCTTTGATCTGTTCATAGGTGAACACTGGACCATCTTTGCACGCATAATATTTACCCATCACGCAATGGCGGCACTGCCCGAATCCGCAGTACATTTTTTTCTCCATAGACAGATAAATATTTTCCGGCTTAAACCCTTTATCAAGCAGAGAAAAGGTTCCAAACTTCATCATGATGGGAGGTCCGCACACAACTGCGATCGCATCTTTGGTGTCGATCTTTATATCATCCAGCAATACCGTGACCACACCGGTCTTTCCATTCCATTTGTCACCTTCGGGGCATTTGTCAACTGTACAGAAATGATGAACGCCTTCAAAACTTTTCCAGTCATCGATTTGATCCTGGTATATCATATCAATAGGGGTTCTCGCACCAAAGCACACTGTAATGCTTTCGTAGTCTTTGACATCATGGATCATGGTTTGGAGCAGGCATCGAAGTGGAGCAAGTCCCACACCGCCGCCAAGAAGAAGTACGTCTTTTCCTTTGAAAACATCAAGCGGATAACCCTTTCCATAAGGTCCGCGAATGCCCATTACATCACCTTTTTGGACCTTGTGAATCTCATTGGTCACAAATCCGGCATTCATGATGGTCACCCACATCTTTTCCGTTTCATATTGTGATGATGATGGAGTGAATGGCGCTTCACCAATTCCTGGTAATGAGAGCTCAATAAACTGTCCTGTGGCAAACTCAAAAGGTTTCTCGGGTTTTAGATAGAAAGATTTGATAGTCGGGGATTCTTCGATGACTTCGAGGACATCAGCTTTTAATACTTCGTAGGGGTTTTTGTCTGGCAACCTAAACCTCCTGTAAACTTTGAATAACTTCTCGTAAATCGATTTCAGCAGGACAGGCGGAAATACAGCGTCCACATCCTGTGCATCCTAATTTATCGAAATTAAATTTCATAAAATTGTGTTTGCATTGATAACGGTTTCGGAAGGTTTCCCACCTGTGTTCGCGTGGAGTACCGCCACCGGCAACCTCTGCGTATCCCACAAGCTGACAGGAATCCCATGAGCGAACCTTACGGAATTCTTCTTTCGTGCTTTCATCGTTGAGAATGAGGCAGTAACAGGTCGGGCAGATATTCGTACATGCCCCGCATTGCACACATTCATTACAGAATTCTTTCCACACAGATGCTTCCTTGTTCTCGGTAATGACATCATAATGCCTGTCTGGCGTAAAATCAGAATTTATATCTCTGACTTTTTTGAGAACCTCAGCATGATTTGCTTCGCGAATTTCTTTATCATGATCAGTAGCTTCTGTAAGCGAGCATTCTTTTTTTATCATATTGAGAAGCTCTTCGCCCTTTTTACTGCCAATTGTGATTATGAATTTGTCGCCAACCGGAGAAAGATTGACATCAAAAAGCATAGTGCTTTCAGTATCCTGATCAGGGTAAGGATTGTTGTCGAGCAGAACACAATGGCAGGTCTGAAGTGCATCAGTGCAGTCGCAGCTTATGATGTATGAACTATCTCGCCAGATCTTGTAATTTGGTTCTACAAAATTATCCTTGAGAAGCGCATCGTCCAGAACAGCAAGCCCGAGAAGATCACAGTTTTTCACACCTGCGATAATTCTTTTGTTGGATTTTGCAGAAGGGGGAAGCACACTTTCGGAAGGCATATAAAATAATGCCCTTACAGGATCGACAGTTCGGTATTTATCAAGCACAAACTCTTTATCAGGGTCATATTTCTTGAATACGAGATCATCTATTTCTCTTTCTGTCTTATAGGGAACAAAAATATCAAACTGTGATTGTATTGAATTGAAAAATTTAATTAGATCGGATTTTGAAACGACCATTTCTGTCCTTTCTCATTCAAGCATTTAGGTCTAATCATATAATAAATTATTTTTGTAGTAAGTTATTTGGTCGGTAAAACATTTGGTGATTATTAACGTGTCAAGTTTTTATAAGAAAGATTGGAAAATTTAAATTTCAACCATTTTAGCATGGGAAATCTCGTTTGAAATATGTGTAATGGGAGAGTAATTTATAGAAACTCAACATTTATTTCAGAGTATTTTTCTTTAGAGTTAAAAACTGCTTGTCCGATAGGATGTAATTTTATTCTATCGGGACGTTGTTTATTCATTTTGGAGTAAAACAACCGTGTTGTTTTATACAAAATCATTCGTCCTCGGTAGAGAAGTAAGGTCATAGGGTGTGTCGTGCAGTACATCGCACTCTATAATTTCGTTAACAATATTGGAATCTTGTTCTACATTTGCTTCGACACTCTTCCTATCCTTGACAAACCGAAAAGGGCTTAAAAATCTGACCACAAATCAACATTAATTTCAGGAGGATTCTCTATGAATATCCCTTTGTTATGGATTGTTGCTCCAGCTGGTGCGATAGTTGCCCTTATCTTTTCATTCATTCTTTATAAGAGTGTAAAAAAAGAAGACCCGGGCAATGAGCAGATGCAGAAAATCGCAAAATATGTGCGCGAAGGAGCATTTGCTTATCTTAAGCAACAATATAGAGGAGTCGGAATATTCTTTATCATTGCATTCATTGTTTTTAACATTATGGCATGGGTACTGAAAGTGCTCCATCCACTTATTCCATGGGCATTTTTGACCGGTGGATTCTTCAGCGGTCTTGCAGGTTGGATCGGCATGAACACTGCCACGCTTGCATCTAATAGAACCGCACAAGGCGCGCGTCAGAGTCTTAATAAAGGACTCACCATCGCTTTCCGCGCAGGCGGCGTGATGGGACTTGTGGTCGTGGGTCTTGCCCTGGTCGATATCTCCGCATGGTTCTTTGTGCTCAATGCTTTTAAGATGGATCTTCATACGATCACAGTTGTGATGTTGAGTTTTGGAATGGGTGCGTCCACACAGGCGCTTTTTGCCCGTCTCGGCGGTGGTATTTATACCAAAGCTGCTGATGTGGGAGCTGACCTTGTGGGTAAAATCGAAGCGGGAATTCCTGAAGACGATCCACGTAATCCAGCAACAATTGCTGATAACGTCGGTGATAATGTGGGTGATGTGGCAGGCATGGGCGCTGATCTCTATGAATCCTATGCCGGCTCGATCCTGGCAACTGCGGCACTCGGCATGGCTGCATTCACACAAATCTCAATAAAATTTCCTGCATTGCAAGATTCTGCAATTCGTTTTGTAACCGCTCCTATGGTTCTTGCTGGTATCGGTGCATTTCTCTCAATACTTGGAATTTATCTGGTTTCCACCAAAGAGGACGCCACGACAAAAGATCTCATGTTTGCCTTAAATAAAGGCGTGTACGGAAGTTCGATCCTCATTGCGATTGTTGCATTTTTTGTCACTAAATGGATGCTTCCTCCCGAATATTCACTGGGAGTCTTTTTTGCCATGGTCATAGGATTGCTCGCAGGTATTTTGATAGGCATATTCACGGAACATTCCACTTCATACAGCTATAAATCAACAAGGGGAATTGCCGAACAGGCAGAATTCGGACCGGCAACTGTTATCATTGACGGACTTGCAGTCGGGATGAGATCTACAGGCGCGCCGGTTATTATTATCGCAATCGCTATCCTTTCAGCTTTTGCCGTAAGTAAAGGTTTTAGTATCCCGGAAATGGGATTGTACGGAATCGGTTTTGGCGCTGTAGGAATGTTGTCCACCCTCGGCGTGACACTTGCTATGGACGCCTTTGGTCCTATCGCTGATAATGCAGGCGGTAACGCAGAAATGTCCAAGCTTCCAAAAGAAGTTCGTGAAAAAACAGACGCCCTGGACTCCGTGGGAAATACCACTGCTGCCACAGGCAAAGGATTTGCGATTGGCTCTGCTGCGCTTACTGCAATGGCGCTTCTTGCTTCCTATCTTGAAGAAGTGCGTACAGGACTTAAATTCGCGGGCGAAACTATGATCGCAGGTGTCGATTTAAGCACTGCAACTATTGCCAACTTTGTTGAACATTATAATATTACTCTTATGAATCCCAAAATGCTCATTGGTCTTTTTCTTGGTGCAATGGTAACCTTTGTTTTTGCAGCATTTACGCTCAAGGCAGTTGGTCGAGCAGCAGGTGATATGGTCGCTGAAGTTCGCAGACAATTTAAAGAAATTCCCGGTATTATGGAAGGAACAACCGAGCCCGAGTATGCAAAATGTGTGCTTATTTCCACCAAAGGGGCGCAGAAAGAAATGGTCGCTCCCGCACTTCTTGGTATCCTCACTCCTATTGTTGTGGGTCTCATTCTTGGTGTTTCGGGTGTGATGGGCTTATTGGCTGGTGGACTCACCACCGGTTTCACGCTCGCAATCATGATGAACAACTCAGGCGGTGCGTGGGATAATGCAAAAAAATATGTAGAGATCGGACATTATGGCGGCAAGGGATCTGATGTGCACAAAGCATGTGTGGTCGGTGACACAGTTGGAGATCCATTCAAAGATACTGCCGGTCCTTCGATCAATATTCTTATCAAACTGATGAGCATGGTAAGTATTGTTTTTGCCGGCATGATCGTGGCGTTCTCCCCTGCAATTCAGCAGTTCCTTGGTATAATGTAAACCAATAACCCCCAAATACATAAAGCACGAGAGCATATGTTCCCGTGCTTTTTTTTGTTATCAACCACCGATTAACACGAATGAACACAAATTATAATAGAGTCGTCATGGACCATTCCGTGACGAAGTTTTTGAATAACGAATGAAGAACATCGATTTGAGATTTTTGAACCATCAAACTCGACTCGAGTTTAGATTTTTAATGTAGTTTTGCAATAAGAAAGAATTACCTCAGTGAAATTGTTAAGTATTTCTTGATTCAATAATGTATTTCTTAATCCGACTCGGGTTTTGTGTTGCGTTGGATATTGATCTAACGATTTATAAAACCAAAGAATTATCCCCTCTCGAGAGGGGTGATTCCGAAGGAATCGGGGTGTGTTATTTCCAAAAATCCACTTCCGCGCTTTGTCGCTCAACCCTCTACCCACCGCACTACACTTTCACGCTTTTGCGCTTTCGCCCTTTTACGCTTTACCGCAATTTAACCATCTTCCTCACAACCGCATTACCATTGTACTCTAACTTGTATAAATATGTCCCCGGTGCGACCTGCTTGCCCTGCTCGTCTGTGCCATCCCACACGATCTTTGTCTTTACCCAAAAATCATTTGTCCTTCCGTCGAACCGGCGAACAAGCTGACCTTTCGTGTTGTATATGGAAAGTGAATAATCTTCCACTCTCTCATAATCCGCAGTGATGAATAATATTTCTGTCTCATTCGTAAAAGGATTTGGGGTATTTTGGAAAAGATACAAATTATGAATAAAACTCGTATCTGGCTCCTCCACACTTACCGTGTCCTGACATTCGTATGCGCCGATATCTATTCTTCCATTGAATATTCTCGGATTTCCTGCTAAGTCCGTTGCAGGTAAATGTAATCCTGTCGTGTCTGTTGTGCCTGCATCGAGACATGGAGATTGTGGAGTTAATTCATAACTGAACGGATTACCACCCACAAACAACGGATCTTCATCTATGTTGCCGTCCCCCCAATTCACTGTGCCATTATTATTAGTATTGATTGCATCGATACCGCCTTCGATATTACAGTATTCTAATGACACAGAATTAGGATCATGTTGAGGATGGAACCATATCTCTGTTTCGGGATCGTTGCGGAGAATGGTATTAATGAATGTCATATGAGCGTCATAGACCAAACTTATTGTACCCTGAGAACAAACATCATTGTCAGCTATTGTACAATTTATTACATATATATTATCATCCGGGCCATAGGTTTCCCTTATACCACTGCAGATATCACCATAATTATTTGCTATCGTGCAATTTATTAAAATTGGATAAGAGTTAGTAACTGCTGCCATTGCACCGAAATTTCCAACTGAGGGATTAGTCCGATTTTTTTCGATAATACATTTAATAAATATTGGAGTACAATTACCAGAAATACTAATTGCTCTAGAGTTGACTTGTGAATATGTCGTTGTCATATAAACATTTTCAAATATTGGATTACAATTTTGATTACAGTCTATATGTACCTTACCCCATTCTTGAATATTATTATCTACTAATTTTACATCCTTAATTATTGGATTAGAATTTTTTTGTATATCGATTCCACCAATAAGTCTATTATATCCATTCTTAAGAGTAATCTGTTTTATTGCAAAATCTAATACGTCTTTTATTAAAAATAATTTATTAGTCTGCTCAGCATCAAGAATGGTAAGTTCTTTTCCCGCACCGATAATTGAAATATACTCCTTACCTTTAAGAGCAAAAAACTCACCGGTCGTTGATGGGGAATAAGTACCCTCATCAACATAGATAGTATTCGGATGTGTACTATCTGACCTCACCATAATAAGAGCATGGTATATATTTTTAAAAGCTTCACTCCAGCTCAATCCGCTATTCTCGTTGTTCCCATAAGGGGTGATATATACATCCTGATTTATTGTATATATTTTATGATTTAATATATCATACGTAAACGCATCATCTGTTATACTATATACATAGAATTTATCTGGATTATCTACAGTAAACGTATCAACAATAATTTCAAGGTCACCAAAATAATTTGTGCATATATCACTTCCAATTGGTGAGTAATTCATAAAGATATTACATCTACTGTTTTCAGCAAAGTATAGAGTACTTTCTCCCGATAAATAAATTCCTCCTCCTGCGGTGTGAGCATAGTTATTTCTTATAGTAACATGCTCTAAAAATATATTCGAAGATGGATATGACATGATACCACCACCACTGGATGCTTCATTATCTTGTATAATACAATCTGATATTGATATGGTGACTTCATCCAAATATATTCCACCTCCATCATAAAATTCATTTACAGACTTCCCATTTTGTATAGTGAAACCGCAAATATTTGCATCTGTTTCTCCATTAAATAGTGACACCACACTTCCTGTTCTATTACCATCTATTATTGTATTCTTTATGTAAAGTTCATCCCCCGTAGTGTAGTATTTACTTGCAACAGTAATGTTTTTACCACAATAATCTATATTTTCGCAATACGTTCCCGGATACACAAGTACGATATCTCCATCCGATGCATTGTCTATACCTTCCTGTATGCTCGTGTAGTCTCCTGTGCCGTTTATGTCTACGATGATGGTTGATGACCAGACATTAGAAAAAGGAAGTATAATTGATATAATAGCTATGAAGAAATATTTCATTTTTACCTCACCCCCGTGCCCCCTCTCCGAAAAAAATCAGAGAGGGGTTTAAAGGGGTTAAATTTGTTATTTCATAATTAACATTTTTTGAAAACGATTTTTATTTCCAGAGGTGAGTCTGTAGAAATAAATACCATTACTTACCTCTCTTCCGTGATCATTGCAGCAGTCCCATTGTACAGAATAATAACCAGAATTCATGCCTTTTACTATGGCTTCATCACAGTTTATCCTTTTTACAAGTTGACCTTTAATATTATAAATGGTTACTTCTGTATGCTGTGCCTCTTTGTCAGGCAAGAAACTTATCGTAGTAAAGCTAGATCTTACAGGATTAGGATAATTCTGGTTCAG
>CAYUTH010000111.1:0-4049 GCA_964447485.1 uncultured Candidatus Cloacimonadota bacterium
CAATGTCTCAAGAAGAACTCGATCATCAATAGGTTTAATTTTCATTATACCTCCATGTTCTTTTTTCATTTTGATTTATAGAAAAATGTATGGTGGAGAGGAGGATGCGTCAAGAAATTTGTTGAAAGAATGCGAAATATTAGCAAATGAAGAAGATTGCTAAAATAGATTCCAATATATCTTCAAAAAGCAAGATCATTCTCGAACCCCCATGCAGGGAACGAAGTATACTAAGATTTGATCGGAAATCTCGTTTATGTTAAGATGTTCTATATTAATGACTAAAAAACTCACTCAATTTACTTAATCCTTTCTCAATATCACTATATCATTTATTGGAAACATATATCACACGAATTAGCGCAAATTATCACCAATTGAAATTTACCATGAAGGAAGAAGAAAGATCGAGACTTGAATATTTAGAAGTTTACAAGTTGTCGGTGGATTTAAGTGAGAAGATTTGGAATTTGGTTAAAAAATGGGCTTATATTGAGAAAAATATCCAGATAAACATCCAAAGTAAATAGTTGTTTCAATCAATTGATTCTATGGTAACAAATCTATCAGAAGAGAATGATCGGCTTTTCTATAAGGAAAATCCACAAAAAGTGAAATCTTTACTTATGTTTATCGAAAATTTTTTAATAATAAATTTGAAATCTTTGAAGAATTTATTAAGATAGCATTTTTGAATCGAAAGATTATTCTTGACAGCACTTTTAATGATTTAAAGTTATATTCTATTATTTATAGAGGTGTTGCTCCTATTTAATAGTTAAGATATGAATCACAGAGTACGTTTTGTGAAATAATAGAAAAAATAACTTTCGTAGAGCAAATAGAGGATCCGGGGAATATTTTAACGCAAAGGCACACCGGCAAGATATGTTAAAATATTATACCGGACAAGTATGGTCACAGAGAATTTAGTTTCGACCGCCAGTTTACACATCGCCCATAAGTTCTACAGGGCTTTAAAGAACGTGCTGGTGGTAGATTAGAAAATCGGATGAATAAAGAGTAGCTTCTGTTGAATGGAATAGAGAAAATGCAATTTTACACATTCCACCAGGAGCAAAAAAGTTAATGTCAAAATTAGGCAAATCATTAGGTTAACCAAAACAAAAAAAAGAGGTAAAAAAATGTTACAAAAAATTGGAAAGAAAAAAATCGCTCCCCGAAAGTATGTATTAGTGATGATCGCAGTTGTTCTTTTTCTATCGGCATTAAGTGTATGGTGTATTATACCAAATAATACAGTGAAATCTTCTCTTATTATTCGAAATTATGATCCAAATGTTGAATGTTTTGCACAAGGCGATTATACACCAAAACCATTAGATTCCACAAAGTTAATTCCAACTGAGGATAAGAACGAACCGGTTATGCTATGTGGTGCACAAGGTGATTATAAGCCAAAACCTTTAAAACCACAAGGAGGTTGAGAAATAACAGGTAGTCCAACATTATGATAGACTTCATTATATTTCATCAATTAGGAATACTTCGTGTTCTGAATTTAGCATTCTGGTTTTATCTTTACAAAAAGAGTAACCTTACTGGAATAAATAGAGATGCTGTTAAATACTTTGTGAATTATCTTGCTCTTTGCACTGTCTGGAATATACTTATGATCGTCAGTGAAAGTTCTGGAAGAGTCTATCTTTTTTTCTGGGCTATTACTACTTTATATCAATTGTATTTCATACTGACCATTCTCTTTAAATTGGCAGGGTGGAATTATGTCTGGATAGAGATTATAATTCCTGCCCTGCCAACTACTATAGCTGCAATTCTGTCATTTAAATATAGTAATTATCAACCGGTAAACATTGTTGATTTTTTCAACTTATTAATTCTGCTGACTGGTTCCGTCTTAATTTTGAGGTATATTCTCTTAAAAAAATCATTCGTCGAAAACATAGAAACAATTTTTATTTTTTCAGGCTTTATTTTGTATTTTATCCTACAGATATTAGCCAGTAATATCCTGACTTTTGATTTTTTAAAATACTGGTCATTTGGTAAAAATGCTACATTAATTGGATTCATTTATTGGATAGGAAGTATAGTATGTATACGGAAAATCAAATACAGATATTCGTAATATTATCATCAATTTTTCTTGGATTGTTTGTTTTAACAACCATATATCTTATTATTAAGCTAAAGTTGAACAGTATTCTTCTCAAGCAATCAGAGGAGAAAATAAAAGAGTACAACGAAGACCTTGAGAAAATGGTGAAAGATAGAACAAAGCAATTATCACAATCCGAAGAATCTTACAAACAACTCTACAAGTTCAATGAGGGTATTGTAGAAAATTCTCCAGCAGGAATAATAAGGCTGGATGAGAAACTAAAGATAAATTATGAAAATCCTGAAATGAAAAGGATTTTAGGAATTCCGCAAGGTGAAGAATCACAAGCTATTGGAATGGATATAAGAGAGCTTTCTTCAGTAAAAAATATTGGGATTTTTTCTATCTTCGATGATCTTTTAAAGGGGGAGGAAATTGCATCAGAATTTCTTTTTATTTCTATTTATGGGAAAAAAACTTATATCACCTTAAAAGGTGTTCCCATGTTTGAAAATAACAAATTTAAAGGTGCAGTATTACTCATCAATGATATCACGGAGCGAAAGCAGGCAGAAAATATTCAAAAAACATTATATAACATTTCAAATGCGTTAAATAAAATTGATAATTTGCACGAACTCTTCATTAAAATAAGAGAATACTCTGGAAGCGTAATCGATACAACAAATTTTTATGTTGCATTATACGATGAAAAAACTGATATGATATCACTTCCTTTTGATGTTGATGAAAAAGATGATTTTGAAACTTTCCCGGCTGGTAAAACCCTTACTAAATATATAATTAAGACTGGTAAATCTCTTTTTGTTGATGACAGACTTTTAGCTAAACTAATAAAAGAAGGTAAAGTTGAAGAAATTGGAACTCCATCATTAATATGGCTGGGTGTTCCACTTAAAATTGAAAATAAAGTAATTGGTGTTATCGCGGTTCAAAGCTATAATGATCCCAATCTTTATTCTGAGAAAGATATTGATATTTTAACTTTTATTTCAGAAGAAATTGCTCTTGCCATAAAGCATAAACAAGCGGATGAACAGATCAGGAGAGACCTAAAAGAAAAAGGATTATTGTTAAGTGAAATACACCACAGGGTAAAGAATAACTTACAAGTAATATCAG
This sequence comes from uncultured Candidatus Cloacimonadota bacterium, assembly GCA_964447485.1. Taxonomy (GTDB): domain Bacteria; phylum Cloacimonadota; class Cloacimonadia; order JGIOTU-2; family JGIOTU-2; genus Celaenobacter. The sequence continues at coordinate 3,227 of CAYUTH010000111.1, forward strand.
GTCTTCTTCATCTTCAGCAGGGAAAGATAGAAACAGAAGAAGATGTCGCAAAGGCATTTGCTGCAAGTCAGGACAGAATAATGTCAATGGCAAAGGCGTATGACTTATTATTAGGTTCGGAGTATTTGTCTGAGGTGAGTTTGGGAGAGTATATTAAGTCACTTGCACATCAACTTAAATACAATTATGATAACGATAAAAAAGTAACTATCAGCTATTCTCTGGATGACCTCACCATCAGTATCGAGATATTGGATAGACTGGGACTGATATTGAATGAGCTTATTACTAATTCCATAAAATATGCTTTTAAAGGAAGAGATTCAGGGAAAATTCATATAGAATTAAAAGACGCTGAAGAACACTTTGAGATTAAGATATCAGATAATGGAGTAGGTATTCCACAAGACGTAAAAGTACATGAACCGGAAACACTTGGTTTATCAATTGTCAATATGATTGCGCAGCAGATAAATGGGACCATGAAAGTAGACAGGGAAAACGGCACGAGTTTTACACTCGTTATCCCGAAAAAAATCTGATAGAAATTAAGAAAGAAGTAAGCTCAGGAGTGTATTTTGTTAAAATTGAAAGTGGGAGAGAAGCGTGAGTGAGGAAAGTAGTGTTAATTAAATAGGAATATCTGATTAATTTAATTAATTTGACAACAAAGGAAGGAAATGGAATAAAAAGAATAAGCATTGAGGCGAATACTGTTTTTACTATTGAAATTGAGCGGTAATAGATGTGGTTCTAGTTAGAGATGATAATTTATTAAATAGGAATTAATGTGATTTTGCATTTTATTTAAGAAGGATAATGA
>CAYUTH010000111.1:4065-7702 GCA_964447485.1 uncultured Candidatus Cloacimonadota bacterium
GTGTTTATACACCCAAATTGGCAGGCTAAACACAATGAATTTATCTACAAGTTATATTCAATTCAGGCGGCTCGCTATTAACAATTAAATCAAATAGTTTATATACTAAAAACTTTTAATAAATGAATAAGGAAAAAATGTTTAGTAAATTGATATTTTGGACACCAAGAATCTTATCAATAATATTTATCTGCTTCTTAGTCGTATTTTCTTTTGATGTATTTGAGATGGAACTTAGTTTTTTGCAAATAATCGGAGCATTATTTATACATAATCTTCCATCGCTAATTTTATTAGCGGTCTTAATAATATCATGGAAACACGAGATTGTTGGTGCAATTACTTTTATTTTAGCTGGATTGATTTATATTTTGTTATTATTAATGAGAGGGTGGTATCATTGGTCTGGATTATTATTAATTGCATTACCCGCATTTATAATTGGAACTTTATTTCTGATTGGTTGGTTTAAAAAGAGGAAAATAAAATAAAAAGTATAAGCATTGAGGTGAATACTGTTTTTACTAATGAAATTGAGCGGAAATAGATATGGAAACATGGAAAGATTTTATGAAAGAAACTAAAAGCAAAATCCACGCAATAGTGCGCAGATACCACAAAATATGGTTGTGTATACGCAATAGATATGCGAGGATACAAACATTATACACCAGTTAGGAGAATGAAATGAAGATCATAATGTTTTCTTTGATGTTGATCATTTTCTCAACTTTATCAGCAACAATAATAAACATACCTGCTGATTACACAACTATTCAAATTGGAATTAACGTAGCAGCTGATGGAGATACCGTTTTGGTTCAACCTGGATCGTATTTGGAAAATATCATTTATAATGGTCATAATGTTTTTGTTGCTTCGCTATTCCTAATATCACAGGATACGACTTATATCTCACAGACGATTATTGATGGGAATAATCAAAATAGTGTAGTTAGATTTGAAGATGAAGAAGATTCTACAGCTGTTTTGTATGGTTTTACGATTCAAAATGGTTTAGGACAGGCAATGTATGAAGAAATTGGAGGTGGAATAAATTGCGATAATTCCAGCCCTAAAATCATGTATAACAGGATAATTAATAATATTGGAGATCCTGGTGGAGGAGTAGGTTGCTTTCTATCTGATGCTATCATTGAAAATAACTATATCCACAATAATCATGCTGAGAGTTCTTGGATGACAAATCAAGGTGGTGGGATTTCGTGCAGATCATCAAATCTTACAATGAGAAATAATATTATTTCTAATAATTCAATGAATTGGGGTCATGGAGGAGGAATATATTGTTCATATTCTTCACCAGTTATTGAAAATTGTATGATAAGTAATAATGATAATATCGGATTTATTCTTGGAGCAGGTATTTATTTCCAAAATTCATTACCAATTTTAAAAGATGTTATTATCTCTGGAAATTCAAGTGAATGTGGAGGTGGTATATATTTCCATAATACTGATGCAATATTAGAAAATGTTACTATAAAGAACAATCAAGGTTATCAAGGAGGAGGGATTTATATAGAAGAAAATTCTCACCCAGTTTTTGACTCAATACATCGATGCAATATTTATGGAAATAGTTCTTCAAATAGCTTAGGTGTTGATTTATATGTTAATAGTAATTTGTTTACTGACATTATTGTTGATACTTTTTCTGTTTTCTATCCAAATAACTATTATTTTTATTCAGAAGGAACAGTGAATTTTGATATTCAACATTGCAACACCGTTCAAATAGAAGATGATGTTTACGTGTCTCCTCAAGGTAATAATAATAACAGTGGATTATCCTGGGACAACACCTTTCAGACTATAACATATGCTATCAGCAGAATTCGAGTAGATAGCTTGCATCATCATACAATTTATCTTGCAAATGGCACTTTTAGCTCATTTATAAATAATGAACAATTTCCATTATATGGATTAAGTTATCTCGATATTTCGGGAACAAGTTGTGATTCTACAATTTTGGACGCAGAAAATGAAAATGAAATCCTTAGATTTATTGATGTAACAAATTCTAATATAAGCAATTGCAAATTAATCAATGGATATGTAGGTTGTACATATTTAGCGAATTCTGAAGTTAACTTCGAAAACCTGATATTAACAAACAATGAAACCTATTCAAGTGGTGGAGCAATCAATGCTTCAAATTCTAATTCATCTATTACTAATTGCATTGTAGAATCAAATATTTCTGGTCATAGAGGAAATGTTTGTTTTGATGTTGGTGACCTTGAAATATCCAATACAATTTTTTCCAACAATTCTTCTGAAAAAGGAGCTGGATTATATTGTAGTAATGTGAATTTAGAATTAAATAGTGTTTCATTTTATAATAATACAGCATCAGAAAAAGGTGGTGGATTATACTTAAATAATTGTTCATCAACTTTCAATAACGTTTCAATTCATGATAATTCATCAAATCAATTTGGGGGAGGAATTTATTGTGTCGAATCTATAATACTATTTGATGAAGAAATTAGATGCAACTTATATGATAATGAAATTGATCATAGAAGCTACGGACAAGAGATTTATGCTGAACAGTGTGAAACGATTAACGTTGTCTTAGATACTTTCACAGTATCAAATCCAACGGATTATTTTGCATCTCCGTTGAGTAATTTTACCTTTGATATTCTTAATAATACACAAGGAGAATTAATTGATTCCGATCTTTATGTATCTGTGACTGGAGATGATACAAATAGCGGAACTTCTCCTGATGATCCATTATTAACATTATCTTGTGCATTATCCAGAATTTTTGCTAATAGCACAAACCAGAATATTATACATTTATCTTCAGGAATATATAGTTTTGAAAACACGGGTGAAGTTTTTCCAATTGAATGGTGCAGTTATGTTAACTTGGAAGGTTGTGAAGACGGATCTTCTGTTTTGCTAAGTGGTATACAGGATGGAGTATTAATGTTTCATAATGTTATTGATGCTACAATCAGTAATATTTCAATTTCAAATGAATATCCTGAATATGCATCTGGAATAGTAATGCAATACTCAAGTCCAACTTTAATAAATATTACAGCGTCAGGCATTTCAGGTTATGGGATTGCATGCAGCGATTTCTCAAATCCTATTATTTATAACGCTTTGCTTTATAACAACAATTACGGTTTTGGTTGTTCGTATTCTTCCAATCCCTATATAATCAATTCCTTGATTTCAAATAATAACAGTAAAGCATTTTATAGTGCATACGATTCCAATCCTACATTTGTAAATACAACAATGGTCAATAATGTTCTTCCATCATATATTCGTGAGTCTAATGCAATTTTATATAATTGTATTTTATTTAATGATCATATATATGAAATCGATGCCTTTCAATATAGTACCGTAACTATTTCTTATTGCGATATTGAAGGTGGAATCGATGCAGTTCACGCTTGGGTAGTAAGTACATGTAATTGGCTAGACGGAAATATTGATGAAGATCCATTATTTACTGGAACTGGAGAACATCCATTTTCTCTTTCAGGTTTATCTCCTTGTATTGACGCGGGAACTCCTGAAATAGCTGGTTTAAATCTTCCACCTTGGGATTTGATTAACAACGAAAGAATTTGGGACGGTG
>CAYUTH010000112.1:0-7661 GCA_964447485.1 uncultured Candidatus Cloacimonadota bacterium
ATCCTGCCTATGGAACGTTTAAATGATATCTACCCACTCTAAACGAGAAGGAACCGGAAAAGCCCGCCCATTCCGAAACATTGTGACGGGCAGGCATTTAAGCACTCTTTTTAATCTCCTACAGCTTCCAGCTTCCCGATTTCTTTCTCAAGATCATCAAAGCTCAGATTAGCTTTAGCCTCATTATAAAGAGACTTCTGTTTTTTAGCCTGGTTCAGTGTTTCCTGAATTAACGGATTCAAGTTATATTCCGCCAAAGAATAAGCATGATACTGACTTCCTTCGGTTTTCATCTCTCTCTTGGTAATACGACAACCGCTAAGTACCGTATTAGCCACTTGCTTACTAACAGATGATGTGAATTCCAGCGCCTCAGCATCTTCTCCCAGTCCACTTTGCTGCATGAAGTTTTTCAACATGTTAGAGACTTTCACCTCGATAGCCCGTGCGATTCCGTCTCTTGCACGAGAGTCGGCAGCTTCCTTTGCAAGAGCCATACTCATCTTGGCGGCATCGCCGGCTTCATAAAGTACGTCCTCTGCCTGTGGAGGGTTCAGGTACCACTCAGGAATATCCTGCATCTTTGCTTTTGGCGGGCCTCCGCAATTTACCAGCATGAACACCATCGGGATTAACAGTGCAATTGCGATTAACTTTTTCATTTTCTTTCTCCTTTCGCTTCTACTTAGTTGTTTTCGGCTATTTGTAAAAAAAGCAACTTCTTTTCTGACATTTTTAAATTTATCATATGACTTTTCTTATAACCCGACGCATACAACATTTTACCACGGGGGAATTGAATAAAAATTTCTTTCAGGCTCATTTTGCATCCCACATCATTTTTTTAAAGGAACGTCTCTAAATTCAGCTATAAAATCACCACAGTTTATTTGTAAAAGTGTAATGTTTTCCGCTCTCTTCGTTATTTTTTCAAAGTAAAGAATAGTCTCGACAGGAACAGCTGATATCAGTTTCATAGTAAGTTGATATCCAAATGTATATTTCTTGTTTGCAATTTTAACCCATGATATTTTATATTCATTTCCTAAATCATCAAAAATTTTCGTATCGGGCCGTCCGGATTTCACCGTAAAATTTCGATCATCTTCCTCATTGTTAGTGACTTCAAGGTAAAAGGTAATGTCTCTGTCTAACATTTCGCATTTTTGTAGCTCGATGGAAAAACCATTCTTCTCCACTATCTTTGATTTTGATAAAGAGGGTTTTTCTTTAATAAAGGGTTTTTCAATAATTTTTTCTTCTATAGGCTGTTCGACAGCGGGAGACTTGATTCTTGAAAAAGGAATATTCTCGGCTTTAGCTAACATTTCAGCAAGCTCCTTTTTGCTGATCTTCATTTTTTTATAAGAGGCATCAATAGCCTTTTTCTCAAGCTCATGCATCCCTTTTCCTTTTGCCGTCAGGCCGGCATTTTCTTCATTATTAGATAGGTTTATCATTGATAATGACAGTTCAGATATAGCTACATATTGTTTCCCTCCATATCCCTCTATTTCTTCGGTACTAATAAGTTCAACAACACCGCTTAATAAGACATTTGATTCAGGATTAACATTATGCCCCAATTCTTCAATATCACCGCTCAGACTACGCTCCACCGTAGTCAGGGTTTTACCTTTTTCATCTTTTATTTTTACGGCAAAAGTAATTTTTTTCTCTTCACTTATTTTAAAGCGAGCTACACATTCGGCTTTATTTAAATATTTTCTATAAAGAGCAGGTAGCTTGTATAAATTCGGTCGGGCTATAATTTTTCCCAAGGAGGTTCCACTAGAATAAGTTGTCACATAACAGCTGACTTTTCCATACTGGTCGGTAGTTAACTTTTCTACAAGATTGTCGTCGCCATATTCGATGATTAAAGGCATATTGGGAATAGGCGTAATATCCTCGGATGTCCCACGCCTGTAAATAATCTGGAAAATAATTGGCTCCGATAAGGGCTTTCCCATCTTTCCTGTCTGGTTATCACCCGAAATTAAATTGACCTGAATCCCTGAGAGAATTTCTCTGATTTCAGAATTGATGTCTCCAAGCGAAATATCCGTGTCCAAGAAATAAGGGGTAGAAGCAACCGCATCATAAAAAGCTTTTTTAGAATAAAACGGTGTAATTATCTCTTGTGTATCCGTGTAGTTTTCCAGGGCTGCGAATATTTTCCCCTGCTTTATAAATTTCCTGGCATTGGTCGCCAAACTTACAATTTGGCCCCATAGATGGTCCAGATCGGCTTTCAATCCGGCGGAATATTTTTCTCTGCTCAATACTGCAAAGACATAATACCCCCCCCCCGATTCATCTTTTTTGATAATTTCAACGCCTTCTATCGTTTCGCTCACGATAGAGTTTGAAGTGCTCTCAATAAGTTGCATATAAGAAATACGGTCATCCTCATTAATTTCCTTTTCGATTGAGGTCAATTCCGATTTGATTGTAACACGCAATTGAGAGGCGATTGTAGCTTGTGCCTTTGTAATAGCTTCATCATAACTTGCTCCATTACCGGTTCCGGTGATATAGAAATCGAGAGTATAGCCCGGCAGCTCTGTCTCTGTAAACCATTTAGGAATTTTGGCAAAAGCAATGCTGGAAAATATTACAAACAAAAAGAATATCTTCTTAAAATTATCTCTACACATGGTTGTCACTCCGATTCAATTTTTAGCAAAATCATCTTACGGTTGATGTTTATACTGCGTAAAGAAGCGCCAAGTTCAGCATCAGTAAATGCTTTCTTGATATACCGATAAACTTTACTTGATTTATCATACTTATCATGATCACACCAGAGCAAATAATCTAAAGTTTGATTGGTAACAATATTCTCTTTGTAGTTTTTGGAAATTTTTTCAACGGCGTCGGCAAAAGCAAATTGTATCTCTTCCACTTCATCTTCATCAAAGTCTGTGGTAATGCTAACGATCAATTTGTACTGAATACCGCGTTTTAAATCATCTTTCCAGTAATTATTAATTCTTGAAAGGACTTTGTCAATCGCATCGTTCATTGCTTCTTCAATGGAAATCATGATTTCGCCCTGGCGCGCCTGACTGTAACCTGTTTCTGTGCCGAGGAGTCTGGCCGTTGTTGTTTCATAAGCCCGGACGTTTAAGGAATATTTCTCAGTTCCATAACCGGATTTTTCAACGGCGCCTGCGAACGTGATATAAACGTCGCTGCCTATTGAAAGAGCCAATTGATAGGCATAGTCCTCTTCTTGGTCGGCTAATGATTGTTGTGCTTTTGCGAGATCTTCTAAATTTGCCTGCTGTTCCGGTACAACAACGTCGTATTTTCGGGCGGTTAAATAACTTTCCACGACGGAAGCTGCGTGCCTTGCTTTTGGGTCTGTTTGAAGGAGCTCGATAGGATTTTCGCCTTTTCCCGTTGCAGGGATAACCATGATAAACGGATTTCCGATAGCGTCAGCTAAATCCGCTCTGGCAGCTAAGATGTTGTAAGATTCAAGGTCGTTACTCAGAATTTCTTTATTAACTTTAAAACGTTTTGTGACTTTTATTCCTTTTCCACCGTCGGTTTTTACTTTTTTCCGCAGCGTTGTTTCTTCCCATGAAATATAGCGACTGATATTATCTGCATTGAAAAAAAATGCAACGTGCGACTCAAATATTTGTCTTTCTTCCGTAGTAGAGATTAGTGGATCCGTACCGCCGAGCAGGACTGTATAAACCGCCGACGCCCGGGCATCCTCAAGGGCTTTTTTTACACCGTTCTGCTCTACATCCTCAACTTTGTGTTTATCCTTCTTACCAACACCGTAATACAAACCCGTTGCCTCGACCATCACCTCGGCAGATGAAACGGATTCAACAATAGTACCCTGCTTGGAAACGGGTTCCTGTGCATTCAACACATATGCAACGACAAGCAGGAGTACCGGTATGAAAAATTTCACTATTCTTCTCATTTTTCTGTCCTTCTTTCAGAGTTAAGAAGGGATTCCCCATCCACCGGGACAGGGAATCCATACTCTATTATATCAATATTTTTTGAACGGATCAAGGAATCCAAAAATATTAATCGGTAATTCACCCAGAGAATACGAAACACCGGCGTTAATCATCAAACCACCGAGATTCATATCATCATAATCGGAAGCAAAACCCATTCTATAACCTAAACTGCAGAAAATGCCGAGGTCAGCAGAAAGCAGATACCCTGCTTCACCGTAGGCCCTTACACCCAAAGCAGTGTAATCAAGATTATATATACTTCCAAGATCACTATAACTTATCCTGAGCATATCATATCCGAATCCTGCACCGGCGGTAAAGTACATCTGACGTCCAAATTTTTTGTTAGCACCCATATAGGTGGAAATGACATAGGCCGCCCCGTCAGCACTACTTTCATATTCAGCGATGGGCAAACCAAAACCAAGATCGACATTAATAAATGTCTGGGATACACCAATGATTGGAGCAATATTATAGGTGAAATCCAGATTGCCCACGAGCATTGAAGTACTTTTATCTTTGATCACATTTTTCATTGCCAAGTCATCGAGCGAAATATAGGATGTATGATACGGAAGGATACTTGATCCGGTAAGCATTCCCATTGTGAATTTCGCATCCATTCCCAGGCGTGGATGTTCCATGACCATAGTTCCTTCACTGACAGGGGATCCCAAAATCTGTACAGCTTTTGAATATGCTGTCGGATCATCGATATTGATACCCGTCCTACTGACTCTGACAAAGCCCTTATTTACTTTGACATCTTCACCTTTGGCATTTTCTTCATATTCCACCAGGAAAAATCCGTCATCAAGGAAAACGCCTTCCTTGCGTCCGAGGGAAAATGAATAGGTCTGACCGGGGCCGACTTCCATAATCTGGGCTGTCAATTTAAAATCATCAATTTCTTTTGTTTTCACACCCAGATTTTTAGCAAATGCCAGCATTGCATCGTTTTGGGCCCATGATTCCGGCGTCGTGCTCCAGGATTCCCCCCCAAACTTGAAAGTTTTCGGAGCTCCTGTCAGTGGATTTGTCTTCATATTCGGATTAATTGTGGAAACCCCGCGGGTCATTGCAGAAAGCACTTCATCGACTGAACTGCTGCCGTCAGGAGCAACATTAATCTTCCACCAGATCAATCCTCCTTCGAGACTTACAGTTAAGTTTCCCTTTTTATCCGTGGACTTGGATGCAGTCGTTACAAAAGGCAGATATATATAAGCTGAATTCATCAATGTAGCCAATTCCTCTGTTGTCAGTCCTATTGATTTTGCTTTTATGGCGGCAAAAGACTGTAGGTCAGATTCACTTTTTAATTCTTCCCCGCGAACCTTCATAACCTCAGGATCATTTAATATCGCCAGGATTTTCTGCACCACCGTCCCTTTAAGCACTTCAGCCAGAGTGGTATTGTTGATTGTCTCCAACGCATTCGCTTTCTCGAGGAATTCATCAATATAGCTTTCGGGAAGCTTATTGTAATCAAAGCGATCCACTTCAACATAAAATTTCATAAACTTGTTAAAGGTTGCTATGTCAAAATCCATTTGCAGTGACCCGGGTTTAAACCACACAGACTCCATGGAAGAAACTGATTTTCTTACGTATTTTCCCTGTTGTGCCTGCAGACAGATGCTTGATCCAACGATTAAAAGCAACATCAGAACTAGAACTTTTTTCATCTCTGTTTTCTCCTTAATTTTGCCACAGGACACACTCTGATTTTCTTCGAACTTCACACTTATTTGCAATAAAAACAGTTCCCAAAATCACAATCTTCCTGCGTTTTGCATTAATTAACCATTTCCTTTTTAAAACCACTCATCCACTTGTTAAATAGCCTCCTGTCTAGTTGAACCTAACTGTGTATAACAAATTTAATTTAATATAAATTAAAACATTCACAACCTTATAATAAGGCAAAATTAGTTGATTTCAAAAAATATACTCATAGTAATAGATTTTACCGGAATCGGATAAATACTTACCAACATACTCATAAACTTTCAAAACCCGCTCTTTGACAACTGAAAAAATGCAATTTTTAGCAAATATTTTTATATCTGCCACTATTATTGCCTTTCTAACCGCAGTTGCTCTGAAGATATTTATACCAACGGCTTTCAGAACCGCACATAATCGAACATTTCCAAGACCTCTTGCCACAGTCACGATAATCTCTATCTATTTTGCCTTTTTTATATGTAAAAAAATTGGTGTTCCACTTTACTGATTTCCTGGAAATTTTATTTGCAGCATTTGATACTGTGTATCCGGCACCCCTATTATATTTATACCAGCCTACTAACTCTCTTTTTGCAAAATAGTCGTGATCTATATTTCCATCAGGTTTGATACTTCTTGCCACCGCAAGCATCTTCTTTGTCCTCTTTGGGGTAACATGGGCTGGTAAATTGACTGAAAGCAATTCATCTAATTCAATCCTATCATTTATATTCATTCCTTTGAGCCAGTTGATGAGAGCCATAATTCTACCAACTGTACTTAATTCTTGTAATATTTTTTCTGCTTTCTCGTATTGACTATAATTTTGGTTAAGATGCTGAATTGTTTTCCTAACAGCATTACTAGGATTTACTTTTATATCCATTCTTTCGACATCAGCAAGGAATTGATGGGTTAATATAGCTCCTATGGAACCATCGGTAACAGTTCCGATAGAATCAGGATAAAACCAGTATCGTATTTGAGTGTGACCTTCTCTAATATCATCAAGTAAACTGCGCTCATCTTCTGTTAAAAAATTAGGAACTGATCTTGTAATTTTTTTCTTAACAAGATTATGCGTATTTGGATCGATACCAGTACTTAAGGTTTTAAAGAATTTATCAGCTTCTAATACAACTTCACCTGAATGAGTATTTTCAAGATGTCCACCAAAATTTACTTTTGCATATCTATTATCCTCATGCTTATCAAGGCTGATGTATGGAGCATTATTACCATAATGAAATATAGATCTATAAATCACTGCAATATCTGAAAGGGATAATGGATATCCTGCTAATGTTTGACGGTTTGCACTTCTTCCATATAAATACAAATCATTATCATAATCGACTTCGATTGCTTCCAAAATAACTCCTTTAGAGAGAAATTCCTCAATACTATTTAAGTCAATTGATTTGAGTTTAGGTGATAAATCTAACGTACTTATATTAAAGACTTCTGGAATTGTATTTAGTCTAATTTCCATTTTAGCATAATCATTAGTAAACACATATATTTCTAAAAAATCGATTGATGTATTTTTACTATTTATAACGTCACGAATTGGATGTCTAATAATCGAATGAAATTTATTAAAACTATTCTTTGTATTATCCCCTTTAAGAAATACTCTGATTTTATGGTTATTATAGTACAACTGATAATGTCCCTCTCTAAATAATCCTACCCATGCAGGCTGTTCAGTTCCTTCAGGATAATGAGATAAAATATTAATAAGAGGTAGAGTATCTTGTTTGATAGATGTTAATAAAACATCGTGACATAATACAGAGTATGGTTCTAAATATTGTTGAACTAATCCTTTAAGGTCATCAGTATATTGTGGAATTTTTTGGATTATTTGCCCAACAGTTTCACCATTGTGTGTAATTGTTGACTTATTAACCAAACTGCTATAATTAATTG
>CAYUTH010000113.1:0-7654 GCA_964447485.1 uncultured Candidatus Cloacimonadota bacterium
TTTATGAACCTTCAGAACAAGGGTGACAAGAAGCAGAAAGAAGAGTATTGTAAAGATTGCAACCCCGATGATGAGTGAGATTGAAATTCGCAGGAAAGGGGCTTTGGACTGGATTAACATCATTGAGCCAAGTACGATGCCCACGACACCTCCTATTCCTAATATTCCTGAGGATTGCACCTTGAGTTCAAGAAAAAGCAAGATGAATCCCACGACAATAAGTAATAATCCCACAATGTTGACCGGCAGATTTGAAAGTGCAAAGAAAGCAAGCAACAGAGCGATAGCCCCGAAAACTCCTGCAAAGCCGATTCCGGGTGATGAAAATTCTGCTATAAGTCCGTAAATGCCAAGCATCAGGAGGATATAGGCGATATTGGGATTTGTGATATAAAATAAAAATTTTTCTATGAAATTCATCCGATAGGGAATAACATCAGCATGCGCAGTACTCATGATGAAGACTTCGTCATTTTTGATAATTTCAGTAGAGTCTATCTGTTTGAAAAGGTCATTTCTCGAGGGAGCCATATAATTAATGATGTTCTCTTCTAATGCTTCCCTTGCATGAAGTGATATACTTTCGGAGACCATCTTTTTTGCGATGTTCTCATTTCTGCCTGTTTTCTGGGCAATAGAAGCAACATAGGAGAGCATGTCGTTGACCACTTTCTTTTCCATGGTAGAATCTATTTTTGCTCCCATCGAAACAGGATGAGCAGCGCCAATGCTCGAGGTGGGGGTCATCGCATTAATGTCACATGCAAGCATTATGATAGCTCCTGCAGATGCTGCTCTGGCACCTTCCGGAGCTACATATCCGATAACAGGCACCTCTGCATTCATGATCTTTTGAATGATCTCCCTCATAGAAGTATCAAGCCCGCCAGGTGTATTGATCTCGATGAGCACTGCTGCATTGTGTGCTTCTGCTGTTTCGATCCTGTCTATAATGTAGTTTGCAATGGGCGGACCGATCGTGCCATCAATAGTAAGAAGGTATATCTCATCAATTGTAGTTTGCGCGTGAACAATAAAAGGAAGAGATACAATAAAAACTAAAATTAATATTTTTTTCATTTGATACTCCACTGATAAAGAGAATATCCATTTTTGAATGTCAACTATTTCTTGAAAAAATGTTATTAACCACGAAATGACACGAAAAACACAAAAAGCTAAAGCGCTCCCAAGTACAACTTAGGAGCGAGGGGAGTTCAGTATTATTAACCACGAAATACACCAGTCTCCGTTCCACTACGCCCCGGCAGGTAAAAGGCACGAAAACAAATATGCTTTGATTTTGTGAAGAATCACGAGTCGGTCACGAAGAGAACGACTCGGGTGTTTGTAATTCACCCGACTCATCTTTTCAAGCTAAGTCGTGTTTAAGATGAATATCCAATGAACATCAACAAACAACTCAAATATCAAATCTTCAATCAATAATATTATTCTTTCTCTGTGTTCTCTGTGGTTTTTGGGCTACAATATTCCGCTTCAAGTCAAATCTAATACAACTCTCCGAAAATCTTGACAGCAAAACCTCAAAAAGGTGCAAGAGTCAAATGAAAAACAATAAAATAACCTTTTCTAATATAGCTCCGCTCGTAGATGAAGGGCAGTATTACTGCAAATGGGAAACCGACCTTCCATTCAAAATATCTGTTACTATCTCCGGACTGAATGAAAGCTCGAAAGTCTTCCTGAATTACCGAAGAAAAGCAGAAAAGAGCTGGCAGCAAATTATAATGAATTCAGTCGAACCAAACAGGCTTGAAGCAGCGATCGAAACTGAGCAAACCGGGTTGTATGAATATACTTTTGACGTTGAAATTGATGACCTCAGCATTACTCATGATCGAATTTATGAAGTGTATTTCGACAGACCACGAGCTCGATTTGCTGCATGGTACGAAATGTGGTCGCGTTCTCAGGGAAGAGTTGAAGGCAAAAGTGCGACCTTCGATGACATGATAAACCGCTTGCCCTACGTTCATGATCTCGGCTTTGACACAATCTATCTTGCACCGATATTTCCTGTGGGAAGAACAAATAAAAAAGGTCCGAATAATTCGCTGAATGCAGGACCCAAAGACCCGGGAAGTCTGTATTCGATAGGCAACGAGCATGGAGGGCATACCGCAGTCAATCCGGATTTCAGCACAATGGAAGATTTCCATCGCTTCATAAAAGAAGCGGCAAATTTCGGAATAGAACTTGTTATTGATATTGTGTTCACATGCTCGCCAGATCATCCATGGATCAAGCAGCATCCGGAATGGTTTTATCACAATCCGGACGGCACGATAAAGTACGCGGAAAATCCCCCCAAAAAATATGAGGATGTACATCTACTCAATTTTGAATGTGAGAACTATCAGGAGCTGTGGAATGAGTTAAGGGACATTTTTTTATTCTGGATCGACCAGGGAATTCGGACCTTCCGTGTGGATAATCCTCATACAAAGCCGGTAAAATTCTGGGAATGGGTTATACAGGAAATCCATGAAAAAGATTCCGGTGCAATCCTTCTTGCAGAAGCATTTACGGAACCCAAAATGATGAAGCTCCTTGCAAAAACGGGCTTTACCCAATCATACACCTATTTCACATGGCGGTATAATAAGCATGATTTTACAGAATATCTCACGGAACTTACGATGACTGATATGCAATATTATTTCCGAGGAAATTTCTTTACGAATACTCCCGATATTCTCATGCCACTTTTGCAGGAAGCAGGCAGACCTGCGTTCTTACAGCGAATCGTTCTCGCTGCTACGCTTTCATCTGTGTACGGCATGTATAATGGTTATGAGCTTTGTGAAAATAGAGCAATTTCCGGCACCGAAGAATATCTCAATTCAGAAAAATATGAATACAAAGTCTGGGATTGGGACAGACCTGGTAACATCAAATCATATATAAAAAAATTGAATCAAATCCGCAAAGAAAACAAAGCACTTCATTATTATAGAAATCTTGCATTTTACCAGTCCTCTGATGATAATATCCTCTTTTATGGGAAAATATCTTATGATAATGAAAACAAGGTTCTTGTTTCAGTCAATATGGATGCCTACAATGAGCACAAAAGTATGCTGCAGCTCCCTCTGGAAAAATTTAATATTGAGAATGATGAAGAATATATGATCGAAGAGTTCTTATCAGGAAAAAGCTTTACACATAAAGGCAGGGAACTCTCAATAACATTATCCAATGAAGATCCGGCATGGATTTTCACGTTACATAAAAAGTATTAGAAAGGTTTGTATGAAAGTTACATTTATTTCAAAAGAATATCCGCCGAATGTCTATGGCGGCGCAGGAGTGCATGTGCGTTATCTCGTGCAGGAACTCCGCAAAATGATAGATGTTGAAGTAAGAAGTTTCGGTGATCAGGACATCAAAGAGGAAGGGTATCGCGTCAAGGGGTATTCATCTCTTGGAAAGTTGGAAGGTGATCCGCGTATCAGCAAAGCGCTCGACACACTTGGCATCGATCTCTCTATAGTTAATGATGTCATGGACTCCGACATTGTCCATACCCACACCTGGTACGCTGCCTTTGCCGGATTTCTCGCTAAGATACTGTACAATAACAAATTCGTACTCACTTCACACAGTCTTGAACCGCTCCGTCCCTGGAAAGAAGAACAGCTTGGCGCAGGTTATAGACTCAGTAGTTGGGTGGAAAAACTCGGCATTGAGAATGCAGACAGAGTCGTGGCAGTTTCCAATATGATGAAAGCCGATATCCTTCAACATTTCAATATTGATGAAAAGAAAATCGCAGTTATCTACAATGGTATTGACACAAGAAAATGGAAACAAACTCTCACCGATGACACGCTGAAAGAATACGGCATCGATGAGGAATATGTGCTTTTTGTGGGCAGAACTACTCAGCAGAAAGGAATGGTCTATCTCATTGAAGCTGCGAAAGATATAAAAGCAAAGGTAGTATTCTGCACAAGTGCGCCCGATACGCCCGAGATCGAGCAGTTGCTTACCGAAAAAATGAACGAAACCACAAATACACTGTGGATCAACAAACTCCTGAAAGAAGAGCAGTACATAGAATTGTACAGCAATGCATCGGTCTTTGCCTGTCCTTCGATCTACGAACCATTTGGGATTATTAATCTCGAAGCCATGGCGTGCAAGACACCTGTCGTTGCGAGCAGAGTTGGGGGAATAAAAGAAGTTGTTGTCGAAGGAGAAACAGGATTCTTTGTAGAACCTAAAAAGCCAAAGCAGCTTGCCGAGAAGATCAATATTTTGCTTGAAGACAAAGAATTAGCAAAGAAATTCGGGGAGAATGGACGAAGGAGAGTCGAAGAATATTTTGATTGGAGAATTATTGCAAAGCAGACAAAAGAGATGTACGAGAAACTTCTCAAAGAAAAGTAACTGAAATCTCTTGCACTTCATGAAATTGATTTAGTTGACAAAAGTTTGCGTGAATCTCGTTTTTTATTTGATAAAATTAATAAATTTGAGAATATAAATGAAAAGAACAATACTAATTTTTCTTATTTTAGTTATTTCTTTCGCATTCATGGGATGTGAAAAAACTGAGGAAGGGAAAACAGTTGTTCATCTCTGGCATCAAATGGAGCCGGAGAAGCGACCTCTTCTTAAGCAGGTCATCGCAGATTTTGAGCAGAACAATCCTGATATAGAGATCGTTGTTCTTGCAAAAGGAACTGAGGAACTTCGCACCGGCTACCAGGCAGCAGCAGCATTCACAGGCGGGGGTCCCGAACTTGTGTATGGTCCGATGGATCAGATCGGTTCTTTTGAGGTTATGAAGGAAAAAAATAGCGACGAGAGCATTATAAAGCCGATTGAAGATCTTTATCCCCCGGAATTTTTCGATAAATTTGTTGATCAGGGTTTGGTAACCTATAAAGGACACATCTATCAGATCGCAGACCGGCTGGGAAATCATCTTGCACTCGTATATAATAAAAGATTGTTTGAAGAAGCTGGCTTAACCGAAGCTCCTCAGACAATTGATGAATTGATCGAGTTCGGCAAAAAGCTTACCATTGATAAAAATGGGGACGGCACAATCGATCAATGGGGATTCGTCTGGAATTATACTGAACCCTTCTGGTATATTCCGTTCTTTGGAGGGTATGGAGGAAAAGTTTTTGATGAAAATAACAATCCGGAGTTAGATACTCCAGCAGCGGAGGAGGCATTCCAGCTTATCCTCGACATGCGAAATAAATCTAAGATCATGCCCCCGGAGTGTGATTATGATATTGCTGACAACATGTTCAACCAGGGCAATGCAGCAATGATCATAAATGGGGACTGGTCTTGGAATAAATATATTGCTTCACCTCATGTCGATTTTGGACTTGCAAGAATTCCTTATGTGGAAAAAACACATATGTGGTGCTCTCCGATGGTTTCTGCAACAGGTTATTCTGTGAATGGCTCAGCAAAAGGTGAAGTTCTGGAAGCCACGAAACGGGTGCTTGACTACCTTACTTCTGAGGAAGTTCAGGAGCAGTTTGTAGAAAAATTCAAATCCATTCCCAGTTTGAAATCTCTCCAGGAAAGACCTGCGATTGCAAATGATCCTATTATGATGATGTCTGCAAAGCAGATCGAAGCAGGTCAGCTCATGCCCATCATACCGGAGATGAGAGCTGCATGGGATGCGATGCGCCCGGCGCTTCAAAATGTCATTGCCGGAGATATGTCACCTTCACAAGCTGCGGAATACCAGCAAGAGCTCTGCCTGCAGAAAATTGCTGCAATGTATGAGGGCTCTGAGGAAGGTGTTGAGAAAAGGACCGCACTGGCATCAACTATTTTTACTATCCTTGGAATTGCCCTCGGGCTCTATTTCACGTACGTGCTCGTATTCAAGTTCATTCTCGCTTTGATGAGAAAACCGAATTCCTTCGAAACCAAGAATGCCCGGTTCGCTGTGATCATGGCAGTTCCCGCATCGGTAATTCTTTTCGGTGTGGTGATTTATCCATTTTTCTATAATATTGTACTTTCCTTTTCCAACATGAATATGACGAATGTGAATTCTTGGACGATTATCGGATTTGGACAATACATAAAAGTCTTCGCAGAAAAAATATTTTATTCAGTATTCTTTAAAACAGTCATCTGGACTGTCGTGAATGTATTCTTCCATGTAACTTTGGGCGTATTTCTTGCGGTCTTGCTCAATAGGCATTTACCCGGAAAAGCAATAATACGAGTACTTCTCGTGCTTCCATGGGCTGTGCCGGAATATATCACAGCTTTGACGTGGCGCGGTATGTTCATGTACGATACCGGTGCGATAAATCTGCTTCTGCATAAACTTGGAATACCTGCCGTGCACTGGCTTTCAGGAGCAACAACTGCTTTTATTGCAAGCATGGTCACAAATATCTGGCTCGGTGTTCCTTTCATGATGATCATTGCGCTTGGCGGATTGCAGTCCATACCAAAAGAACTGTACGAAGCAGCAGAAATAGACGGTGCTTCTGCATGGAAAAAATTCTGGAGAGTGACTGTACCTCTGCTCAAACCCGTTATGATACCGGCTATCACATTGGGAATTGTGTGGACATTCAATAAACTGACAGTAATATGGTTGGTCACAAACGGCGGTCAACCCGCAGATAAATCTCATATTCTTGTTTCCTACGTGTACCGGGCAGCATTCAACCTGTACCGATACGGATATGCAGCAGCATTTTCGATGATAATCTTCCTGATTTTAGTGGTGTTCAGCGTGACTTTCATGAAGCGGTCGCAAGTAGCAGATAAGGTATAAGGTGAAATAATGAATAAAACAAGGCATTGGTATCAATACGTAATTATTTATTCGATCCTGCTCCTTTTTGTGGCGATCTCAATATTCCCGATCCTCCGCGTATTCACTATTTCCCTTCGTCCTGGGGATAACCTTCTCAATACCTCACTTCGGATTATTCCCGAAGATGCAAGTTGGGCAAATTATGTTCAACTTTTTACAGAAAAACCTTTCCTCACCTGGATAAGGAACAGCTTATTGGTCACTCTGGCAGTTACAGTGATTGGGGTAGCCCTCTCTTCGACTGCCGGCTATGCCTTTTCCCGATATAAATTTCCAGGTCGGAGAGCAGGTTTGCTTGCCCTACTTGTCACGCAGATGTTCCCTGCGACTATGCTTTTGCTTCCTTTATATATTATGATCTCCAAGCTGGGGTTGGTAAATAGTTTTGTCGGATTGATAATTATGTACAGCGCATCGGCTTTGCCTTTCTGTATCTGGCTTATGAAAGGATATTACGACACGATCCCATCAAGTCTGGAAGAATCGGCAACAGTTGATGGTGCAAGCAAATTTTATGCTTTCTGGAAAATTGTTCTCCCGCTTGCATCGCCGGCTCTTGTTATTACAGCTCTTTTCTCTTTTATGGCTGCGTGGAACGAATATGTGGTCGCTGCGCAGGTGCTCTGGTATGAAGACATGTTTACGATTCCCCTCGGACTGAAAAGTCTGCAGGGCAATATGACAACCCAATGGGGAATGTATGCTGCGGGTGCTTTAATAATAAGCATTCCTGTGATAGTTATATTTTTAGTTCTCAGCAAATGGCTCGTTTCGGGCTTAACGCTGGGAAGTGTCAAAGGATAAATTTTT
>CAYUTH010000114.1:0-7638 GCA_964447485.1 uncultured Candidatus Cloacimonadota bacterium
TTGAGCATAGGATCCAAAAACTCCGATCTTTCGTGCTCCGGCATTCACAAGGTAAGTTATGAGTTGCTTTTCAATTTCTGTGTTTAAATTGCTTTTATTTTTCATGATATTTATGATTTACTCAAATCCTTTGTGGATTCCGAGATTTCCCATTTGTAGGGAATTTTCTTTAAAATCTTATAATCATACCAACCGAGGAAGCGTCCCCAAATCTCGAGCAACATCGTATAGATGATCTTCAAGTCCATTATAGGATTGAGGGAAAATTCCTTCATAGTCAAGCCGATTATCAAGCCCGAGTTTTGCGACACGACAGTATAATCCTGGTTTTCCTGCAGCCATAAATGACCTGTATAAATGCGCCTGCGCTGCTTAAGAAAGTCTGCCGCATTTTCCGGTCCCTTGTTGTGCACGATCGCATCGGGAATGTATTTGAGTTTCAATCCCTCATGAGTAATAATGGACTCAATACTTGCTTCATCCACAGGACTGTGCTCGGGAATTTCTTTCACGATGTTTCTGAAGGACGCCATCTCTCCGAGTTTTGGGGAGATCATTGCCATCTTATGGTGAAGACGCCACATCATACAAACTGCGAATCCGATGAAGCTTTTTGGATTATTGATCGGTTCGGGACGTCCGCCGGTCATACCGATAGTCTCATCATAAAAAGGCGCTGCGAGTTTCTCGATCGTATTTTTTGCAGGGATCGTATCTGCGCTTTCTATGATGAGTATATCTCCGGTCGCCGCTTTCAAAAAAAGATTGATCGCCGAAGATTTACCTTTGCGCTCATCCTGCACAATAAGCTTGATGCGCGGGTCGTTCTTCTCATATTCACGCACAATCTCATCTGTCCTGTCTGTCGAGGCGCTGGATACCACAATGATCTCTTTCAGTTCAACAGTTTTGAAAACTTGCTCTTCCACCGCCTTGAGAAGCTGTCCGATGTTTTTTTCTTCATTATAGGCAAAAATGCCGAGACTTACATTAATCATTATTCTTTTCCCTGTGCATGACCGCATCGAGGATGCCGTTCACGAATTTTTTTGATCTCTGTCCCGAGAAATCTTCTGCAAGTTCCACTGCTTCATTGATGGCTACCTTTCTAGGGACATCTGTATATTCGATTTCCATAACTGCAAGCCGGAGAATGCTTTTTTCGATTATATTGATCCTTTCGAATGACCATTTTTTTGAAAACTGTATTATGAGTTCGTCAATATCCTGAAGATGCAGGTATGTTTCTTTCACAAGATCGATACAGAAATCCTTTTCATCAAGAGTAAAGGTCACCTCATTCACAGAGATAGCTTGATTGAATTTCTGCTCCAATAACTGCTCGAATGAGGATTGGTCTTCAGGTATCTCTTCAAAGTGAAGTCCGTACAGCATCTGCACTGCGATTTCTCTGGCTTCTCGTCGTTTCATGTCCACCTTATTAAATAAGGAAAACTCCCTGTCAAGGAGATATGTTGTCAATAAAAATAAGGGAAGTATAAATATATTCATCTAAAGCAAAAAACTTGATAAATTATTTTTTTTGAGCAAGGGAATTATAAATGTTACATTTTCTTTTGCATAAAATTTGACAAGCATATTGCAATTCTCACTAATCTATTCAAAGGAAAAAATATGATGGCAACGATATTTAGTTGGAAAAATAATTACGGAGGGCTTACCCCCCCCCCTCCGGTATTGCGTAACTGCCTTATATTATTATGATTATACCCTTTCCCCTAATTATAATACCGCATATAAGTGCATCTACAATACATATAAAAACTTTGGAAAAAACAAATTCATATACTCTCGCCTTACTATTTCGTTTCCCGGGAATAGTGGGGTGCAAGGAATATGAGTATTGAATCGGCCAAGGTTGGATTGAATATGATGTTGTGGGATATGTATTATGGGTCGTTCTTTTAAAAGAAAATGTGTTAATTGTTAGTTCATTAAATGACAATGAGACAAAAAAGGAGAAATGATGAAAAAGTATATTTCACTATTAGTGGTACTTATAATATTATTATTCTGTAGCAACTTATTTGCAGGTTATCTTTATGTCGAAATATGGAATGCTACAGGATATGAGATGAATGATTGTTGTATTTATCTTAACATCTCAGAAGAAGTTAGTGGAGCAACATGGCAGCCTGGGTTTACACCTTATGTATTCCCCGTAGATGATCCTTCCAGCGTAATGGTATGGGCTTTTGGTTATGCTGATTGCTATGGATGGGAATTTTATGCGAATGGAGAAGATTACTCTTACTGGAATCCAAATACACAGCATTGGGAAGCTTTTGTAGAAGTTGATGGTGTGGATAATCCTTCACAGATAAATTTTACGATAACTGTTAATAATGAAATCGATGAAGCACACAATTGTAGTTTGATCAGGAATCCAAACAATAATCCGGAAACCCTCTTTACAAACCAAACGATTTCTACTGGGACAACAACCTATACTGAATATGAGATATATGTGGATGATGAATTACAGATTGAAGGCGATGTTGATGGATTTTATTCCGGACAGGTATACGATGTGAGTGATTTAGAGGTTGTCGATTATGATTATAACTCTTCAACATATATTTTAGAAATATATGCAACATTAGATTTGGAATATGATGATACTCCTCCTGATTATGACTACAACACTACAAATTTATCTTCTTCCGGTTGGAACTGGGTCTCTTTCCCTGTTCTTGATCCCGATTATGACGATCCCATAGACTATGTTATGGAACCGATACTCGATGATTTGGATGAAGTGTTGCATCAGGATGATAGGATATACAAAGATTACCTAGAACAATGGCAGAATGAGATTGGTGATTTTCGAAGTGTAGACGGCTACAAGATCGATATGGATGATGATGCTGAACTTGAAGTTGCAGGTTGGGTTGAAGATCCATCAACTGTTATGTATCTTGATGAAGATGTGAGTAAAGGACCCTGGAACCCTATGTTAGGTATAGGAAACTGGATTGGTTGTTTTGTACCTGGAAGCACCGCATGGCAAACGGCATTTTCTCAGATCATGGATGAGATCACTTTTATCAAAGCAGATGGCTGGTCCTATGTTAAGGGTTATTGTATGCCTTCTTCATTTTGTACTGTTGATTATGGTAAATTATATGTTGTTGGCGTTTCCGAAGATTGTAGTTTTACATGGACTGCATTTGGTAAGGGCTCTGATCCATACAAAAAACCCGAAACAATAATCTTCACGTACGAAGAGGAAGCTGATTATATGCCGATATTTGTCGAAGAGACAGCTGCACTCGATGGTATCGATGAGATCGGAGTATTTCTTGGTGAAGAATGCATTGGTGCGAGTGTTATCGAAGAATTTCCCGTCTTTATACCTGCATACGTTGAGAATATACTAATAAAAGAAGATGTCGAGTTGACGTTCAGGACTGCATGTTACGACGGTAAAAGTATCATGAAAAACATGTCGATTTTTGTCTATGATGAGAAGGAAAAAGATTTCATTGAGGATATTGTTGTTCTTGATAACATGTATTCTGCCCTTATAAAATTAGGAATCGGTGAAGATATTGAATTCCCAGCGGAGTTTACTGTCTATCAAAACTATCCTAATCCCGTAAAGGGCACAACAACCATCTCATTTACTCTACCCGAAGATCATACGGAAGCAGACATTAAGATTTATAATATCAAAGGACAATTGGTGAAAGAGCTAAGCGTGAGTGCTTCTAACAAAGGATTTGATGCTATATGGGATTGTACTGATAAGAATAATAAACCGGTTTCGAGTGGTATCTATTTCTACAAAGTTACATTGGGTGAACATTCTGAAATGAAAAAGATGTTATTGGCACAATAATGGATATTCAGTCTAATCCCTATAATTAAAATGTAATCATTGCGGGTGGGTGAATTTCATCTACCCGCAATAAATCTGGCTAATACATTGAAGAAGGTTTCATGAATATAAAACATGTAAGTATAATATTTGTTTTAATTTTATTGTGTTCAATATGCATTCTTAAGGCAAATACTATCATAGTCGATATAAACGGTACTGGTAATTATACAACAATCCAGGAAGGAATCGATAATTCGGTACAAGGAGATACGGTATTAGTATATCCCGGAACCTATTATGAAAACATCAATTATAATGGGAAAAATATCACTCTTGCGAGTTTATACCTTACAACACAAGCAGATTCGTTTATACATCAAACTATAATTGATGGCAATCAGAATGGGAGTGTTGTTACGTTTGAAAGCGGGGAGGATACTACGGCTGTTCTTAGTGGATTTACTATTCAAAATGGAAGTGGTACGTATAATGACTTTTTAATAATGGGAGGTGGAATTCTACTTGTAAATTCTCAAGCAACAATAAATAATTGTACGGTTAAAAATAATATAAGCCAAGGTGGGGCAGGTATATGTTTGTATAATTCTGCTGTAAATATTGCAGGTAGCAGTATTATTAATAATCATTGTACATTTTGGGGAGGTGGTATAGGATTATATAATTCAGAAATCAACTTCGATCCAATAAATAGAAGTAATATATACCTTAATTATGCAGGAATTGGATCTGATTTAATGGCAGTTAATTGTGAGGTAGTGAATATCATTGTTGATACATTTACTGTTGCATATCCAGATGATGATATTGCTTCACCGATTGATATATTCGATTTTGATATTCAAAATAATAAAATAGAACGAGTTGATAATGATCTCTATGTGAATACCTCAGGTAATAATAACAATTCAGGATTGAATATAAATGAACCTCTTAAAACAATAAGTTATGCATTAGTAAAAATTAAATCTAATAAAAACAAGAGTAACACAATTTATTTATCCCCAGGATTATATTCTCCTATTACAAATAATGAAAAATTTCCATTAAATTGTAAATCTTATGTAACACTTCATGGGAGCAATAAAGAATCAACAATACTAGACGGTGCAGAACAATTTTTTATCTTTTTTTCAAGATATGATTCAAGTTACACAATAGATGATTTAACAGTAGAAAATGGTTTTTCTTACGATTATAATGGTGGAGGGATGCTTATTGATTATAGTACAGATATTATAATTAGAAATGTTAACTTATTAAATAATAAAGCAGATGATGGAGGTGGAGCTTTATTTTTAACAAGTTCAAATTTAATTTTTGATAATTGTATAATAAAAGAAAATTGTGCCGATTTTGGTGGAGGATTACAAATCACACAAAATTCCAATCCAGTTTTTATAAATTGCATAATAGATAGCAATTATACCATTACTCCAGACTGGGGATTTGGTGGTGCAATTAGTAATAATGTTGAATCTAATTCTATATTTATAAATACACAAATAACAAATAATATCTCTGATAATTGTAGTGGCATCACCATAGGTGGAGGTGCTGGAAATTACTGTGATCCCACTTTTATTAATTGTACGATTTGTGATAATTCAGAAAATCCGGGTGGGACCATAAGACAGGGTGATCATTCCCATGTTTCATTAATAAATACCATTATAAGAAATCCTTCTCAAGAGGAAATAATATTCTGGGAGGGCTATCCACTAAAAACCGTATCACTGTTATACTGTAATCTAGATGGAGGTATCGATGCAATAAATACTAACAATAGTGGTACTATTATCTGGGGAGACGGAAATATAGACGAGGTCCCACTCTTTGTTGGAGGTAATCCGTTCAGTTATGAGCTAACGAAATATTCACCATGTATCGATGCAGGCACACCGGACACTACAGGACTGCATCTACCTGCAACGGACTTAGCGGGTAATCCGAGAATATTCAATGGAAGGATAGATATCGGAGCGTATGAGTGCCAGGATACGGTTAGCGTGGATATTCCAGATACGAGTTTTATTCATAATTTGTATCTTTTCCAAAATACGCCCAATCCGTTTACAAATGAGACGGAAATATTATTCATCACTGCGGATTACGAGAGAGTAGAAGATTACAAACTTTCTATATACAATACCAAAGGACAGCTTGTTCGCAGTTTTAATGGTAGAACAAATGATTTCTGGGTAAAGACAAAGATCGTATGGGACGGGACAGACGAGCAGGGCAGGCAGGTTGCACCAGGGACGTATCTATATAAATTAGAGTATAATGGGCATGCGGTAGTGAGGAAGATGGTCCGGCTTCGTTAACACTCAGAAATAAAAAATTAAAAATATAAAATTTAAAATGGAAAATGATTTGGAGTCGACGACTCCGTCGTCGTATAATCAGAGGGTGGCGAGTTGAGCGTAGAGCGTTCCACCTTCAATCTTCAATCTGCAATCTGAGATTAAAAGTGATGGCTATAATCTAATCTACGATCTGCGATCGCTATTCATAATCCTGCCATATTTTCTTTTTGTCCTCTGCTTGTAGCTGCGGAATGTAATGGAGACGTGTGGTTAATATTTCTCTCGTACTAAACTTCATATCCGATAAATCGGGCTATGAAGTCCGATCGATGAGGAGGCTTTGTAAAAGTTATTATTTGTCAGAGTTCTTTGCGTTTTTCGTTCCTCTGCGGTCTCTGCGTGGAATTTTTTTAACGAAGAATGTCCCGACACGGAATGGTCCATGATGACTCTTTCCAATTAAATTTGACATAAAATTTTCTCCCCACAAGACTCAAACGTCTATGAAAAAAGAACAGAAGCAGGAACATATGCAAAAAATCTACGTGTTCGACACGAATGTTATCATTCACGATCCCTCTGCAATTTATGCCTACCCTAAAGACAAGATCGTTATTCCAATCACCGTTATTGAAGAAATGGATCAGTTCAAAAAAGGGCTGGATGAGAAAAGCAGAAATGCCAGGCAGTTCAGCAGAATCCTTGATAGTTTACGCAAGCAGGATTCCCTGGCAAAAGGAGTAAAACTCAAAAACGGCGGCACACTTCAGGTCTCGCTTGCACATAAAGTTGATGGAGATATGAACGATATTCTTATAAGTGATGTAAATGACAACCTGATCCTTGGTACTGCTTATAGATTCAAAAAAGACAATCCTGAGCAAGAAGTGATCATGGTTTCCAAGGATGCGAACGTGCGTATCAAAGCAGATGCGATCGGGCTGAAAGCCATTAATTATGAAACCGAAGCGATCAATTTTGAAGAGCTCTACACCGGTGTGTTGAAAAAAGAAGTAAGCGGTGCGGAAGTTGAAGATTTCAAAAAGCAATCAGAAGTAAAAAACACTTTTGGCTTGAGTTGCTATAACCAATTTTTATTACTATATGAAAAAGACAAGTTTCATCATAATGCGATTGCAAAATATCATAAAGATGAGAATGTAGTACGACCTTTGCAGTTTTATAAGAACGAGCCGATCTGGGGAGTGAAAGCACTCAATCCCGAACAGAAAGCTGCGTTTGACATCCTCCTTGATGACTCGATAAAGATTGTTTCGCTTATCGGCATTGCAGGTACAGGAAAGACTCTTCTTGCCCTTGCAGCCGGTTTACAGAAAACTATTCAGGAAGAGAAATATACAAAGCTCATTGTGACCCGTCCGATATTTCCACTCGGCAAAGATATCGGTTATTTGCCGGGTACAAAAAAAGAAAAATACAATCCCTGGATGCAGCCCATTTATGATA
>CAYUTH010000115.1:0-7625 GCA_964447485.1 uncultured Candidatus Cloacimonadota bacterium
TAGAGACATAGGGAGAATTTAATCATGAATAATAATATTGTAAAAAAATTAGAAGAAATTTTGGTAGCTGAAAATCCTTGGCTTAAATTTTACTATGATCGTGTTCGTTTCCCTAATGGGGCAGAAGGACGTTATAATAGGATAGTTGAAGGAAACAATAACAGGGGAATTATTATCCTGCCTTTAAACTCCCAAAAGGAATTGGGTTTAGTAAAAATATACAGATATCCGATACAATTATGGCAATGGGAATTCCCAAGAGGGTTTGGAGAGGACAATTTGATTGCCGTAGATAATGCAAGAAGGGAGCTTGAAGAAGAAATGGATATGGACGCTGAAAAGTTTGATGTATTAGGATCAACATTTCCAAATTCCGGTTTGCTTGCTTCTGAGGTTGATATTGTTGTGGCTTATAATGTTAAAAGTATACAAAAAATGGGAGATATGGAAAAAGGAATGATAAAAGAGATTAAATTCTTTAACATTAATCAAATTAAGGAAATGATTTGCAATGGTATTATTAAAGATGGTTTTACAATTGCTGCATACACACTTGCAAATTTGAAAGGATTTATCTAAAAAATAATGGAAGAAACCATGATAAAAAGATGAATTATTTATAAAACAGTTAGTAAAATATTTAAGGATAGCCCAAATGAAATATGACAGTCCTTGTCCACCAAGATTCTATGGAGGACATTATGATTCAGTAAAACAAGGTTTCATAAGAGATAGGTTATACGATGACAATTTGTGGAAACCAGAATTGTTAAAACTCTATACTACTAGACTCCGTCTTGATATACTACTTGCGGGAAATATTATTTTAACAGACTCACAATATTACGATGGTTCATTTTTACATACTTTGGTATCTGATAAAAAAGATAAAGAAGATTTTTTCCAATTTCTAAAAGATTCTTCTAAAGACAAAACACCAATAATCGAGATTCGGAGAAGACCTTACGGTTTATTAAGTCTTTTAAAAAAACCTTTTACTTTTAGCTCAGTTGTTTCAGGAAATGATAGAAGTGAAATATGTAATGCTATGGGCAAACTTACTCCTAGAGAGATTGAATCAAATACAATAAAAAAAATATTGAATGCAATTAATGATAAAATTGATAATTCGAACACAAAAATTACATTTCAGGAAATTTCTGAAAATTTGATTTATCTTGATGAAACACCTAGAAGAATTTTTCAAGAATGGTCAAACCAATATTCATTAGAACATCTAATAAAATCTGCAAAAAGAACACTTGATTTTAAAGTGGTGTTGACAGGTAATAAAGAAATTGATGAAGTACTGAATAACATAGAAATAGAGATGAATAAAAATTATCCCAACAGAACCAAAATTGATACGTGGATTCGGTCAGCTAAAAATTCGCTTCCAGCTTTCTCAAATATTTTGGACTCCCTTTATAATAAAGTATGCCAAGTATTTAATTTGGCATTTGCTAAACAACACCACTGTAATGCATGGGATCTTGGCGAAACGCCTTTATCTCGTGATGAATATGCATACGATATAGTTGAGAACTTTTCAGAAGGGATATTAAATGCTATAGCTGAAGAAAGTTGGTGTGAATTTTATAAAAGGTTAACAAAAGAACCATTGAAGACTTCATGGAAAGAATGGAGGGAATCGGTTATGAAAACTAATACTGGGAACACTGATTTAAAAAAAACTCTTTCAAAGTTTTCAAAAAATATAATAAAAAGCTATGGGCAAAATTCAAGAATGTCCATCTCGCAAATTATTAAGAAATTCCCATTTATTCTTTCAGGTTTAGGATTAATTATTAGTGGTGGCTCATCAAATTTAATTTGTACTACTCCAGCTATTACTTATGGTTCTATAGCTATTTTTGCAGGCTCTTTGTTTATTACTAGCGGATTAGTTAGCATAGGATTCGGATTATCTGATTTTATCAAAGAGAAAAATAAAGAAAACCAAAACTCCTCAAACCTTATACAGTTTGGTTTATCTATAGGCAGAAAGGTAAAATAACATGAGCCAAGGAAAACTAATTGCTGAATACTTTATGTTTTGTAAAATTCAACAATTAATTTCTTCTAATAAAAATAATTCTTATAAAATAATTACTAACGGTTTTACGATTTGTGCATACACACTTGCAAATTTGAAAGGATTTATCTAAAAAAACATTGGAGGCTACAATGAATAAAAGAATAGCTTTATTATTTATTTCCTGTTTGTTTATTACAAATATTTATGCCCAAACCTTTACCGAAACTTTTGAAAACGGGTGGGGACAGGGAATGGACAGAACCGGACCTGCTATTGCAGATATTGATAATGATGGATTATTGGATCTTGTAGT
The DNA here is from genome assembly GCA_964447485.1 of uncultured Candidatus Cloacimonadota bacterium. Lineage (GTDB taxonomy): Bacteria > Cloacimonadota > Cloacimonadia > JGIOTU-2 > JGIOTU-2 > Celaenobacter. The sequence continues at coordinate 2,352 of CAYUTH010000115.1, forward strand.
TGGTGATGATGATGGTACTCTCAAACTATATGAGCAAGAATCTGTTAATTCTAATAGTTTTACATTCATTACATACAATTTTAGCGGAATTGAAGTGGATGGAGATTCTAGACCAACTTTTGTAGAAATTGATAATGACGGATTACTGGATTTGGTTATTGGAGCTGGAGACGGCAGACTTTACCATTATGAACAGGAATCTGTAAATTCATACAACTTTGTTTATATCCCTGGAACCATTAATGGAATCGATGTTGGTTCTTACTCAGCCCCAGCATTTGCAGATATAGATAATGATGGATTATTGGATTTGGTTATTACTTGTTATGGTATGTACACGCATCATTATGAGCAATCATCACCAAGCTCAAACAATTTTGATTTTATAACAGAAAACTTTAATGGAATAATTTTCTCTCATAAACCCACATTTGTCGACATTGATAACGATGCTTTATTGGATTTTATTATTGGTGGTAATTCAGGGGATTTCAAACATTACGAACAGGAGTCACTTAATTCATATAACTTTAATTTAATAAATCCTTGGTTTAACCTAATACCAAATTGTACTGAAGTTCTTCCATCTTTTATTGATTTAGATAATGATGGTTTATTAGATTTTATTATTGGCGAGTATAAAGGTGATATTTATCATTGTGAACAGAGTTCTCCTAATTCATACAATTTTAATTTAATGCCTGATTTAATTAATCCAAATAGGTTTGATGTTGGGAGAAATGCAAAGCCCACCATAATTGATATTGATAATGATGGTTTGCTGGATATGATTGTTGGTAAATATGAAGAATTAGGCGATAATACTTTTGACCATTACGAACAGGTATCACCAAATTCAGATAGTTTTGTTTTAATTACTGAAAATTTTAACAATATTAATGGTTATACTTCCACTTTTAAGGACATTGATAATGATGGATTGTTGGATTTGATCATTGGCGATGGAGGTGCCGGCGGACAGATGTCTCATTATGAACAGGAGTCTCCGGGTTCATATAATTTTCTTTTTGTTTCGTGGAATTTCAGTGGAATTGATATTACTATTTCTATAGCTCCTACTTTTATTGATATAGATAATGATGGGTTACTGGATTTGATCTTTGGAGAAAGTTATGGAAGACTCTACCATTATGAGCAGGATTCAATTAATTCATATAATTTTGTCCAAATTACATCCAATTTTAACGGTATTGATACAGGATGGGGTTCCATACCAATCTTTGGAGATATTGATAATGATGGCTTGTTGGATTTGATGGTTGGGGGTTCTAATGGTTTATATCATTATGAGCAGGAATCAGCAAGTTCATACAATTTTACCTTTATCACCCAGAATTTTAACGGAATTAATGTAAAGAGTCCTGCTCCTGCTCTTGTAGATATCAATAATGATAGTCTGCTGGATTTGATGGTTGGTGTTCGTAATGGCGGTATTCATTTATTTATGCAAGAATCATATCTCTTTCCTGATTTTATTGCTGACCCTACACAAGGCACTATTCCTCTTTATGTTCAATTTACAGATTTATCTACTCCACAAGATTCAATTGTTACCTGGAAATGGTATTTTGGTGATAGCGATAGTTCATCTGTACAAAATCCTACTCATATATATGATGAAGATGGTTCATATACAGTTTCTTTAACAATTACGGATGCTGATGGTTTTAGCATTACAGAAGTCAAACAGGATTATATCCAAGCATTTTCTGTTGAGATTCATAATCTTGATATAGGTGAAGATGAGAATTTACAACATCTGATTACTCATACACCATTAATAACATTTGAATTTTATAATGCCGGAGGTTTAACACAAACCCACTATCAAATTCAAGTTTCTACAGATTCGTTATTCTCATTTGTTGATATGTGGGATACCGGTGTAGTGGGGAGCAGTTCTTCTTCTGTTGTATATGCAGGAAATATACTTGTAGATGGTATGACTTATTTTTTAAGAGCCAGAGTTGCCAGCGGAGATGCCTGGAGTGATTGGGCTACATTACAATTCAGGATGAATTCATTACCGAGCATTCCTGTTCTCTTATCCCCAATAAATGATGTGATTGTCTTTGAAAGCAATCCGATACTCTGGATAATGAACAGTACAGACGCAGAAATGGATACTTTAATTTATTATTTTGAATTGGCAACAGAGGAATCATTTAATAATATTATCTTTATTCAATCAGGTGTTTTAGAAGGATCTGACTCAACATCCTGCCAGGTAACAATTGCATTAACAGATAATTTTCAATATTGGTGGAGAGCAAGAACGAATGATGGTTATCAATTTTGTAATTATTCAAATCCTGAATCTTTTGTTTTAAATGCAGAAAACGACCCACCCGGAGAATTTGAATTATTGACTCCTGAAAATGGAACAGAAGTAACAATGCTAACACCTATTTTGGATTGGGAAGATGCAATTGATCCGGACCCATTGGATGAAGTAAGTTACACAATTCTTATTGGAAATGAAATTCCAAATCTTATTTCAATAAATGCTGGAAATGAAAGTGTTTATCAATTAACAACTCCACTTGAAGATAACACACTTTATTATTGGAAAGTGATTGCTACAGATTTATATGGAGCATCGACTGAAAACACAGACGGTTTCCATACTTTTATAGTAAATACAGAAAATAATGACCCGAACAGCTTCGACTTAATTACTCCAACAGAATACAGTGTTGAGATCGATTTGACGCCAATATTTTATTGGGAAAATGCAGGTGACCCTGATATTGGAGACACGCTGACTTTCTTCCTATATTACGATATGGATTCATTATTTATTGAAACTATTCCTGTGGAAACCGACAGTAATCATTACATTCCAACTGTCCCTTTGGATGACAATTCCACATATTTCTGGAAAGTAATAGCAGTTGATGAAGCAGGTTTTAGAGCATCAATAGAAAGCGATACCTGGCTGTTCTGGATCAACACAGAATTAGAACCACCCAATCCTTTTGATTTGCTATCTCCCGAAAATGGTGAAGAAGGACTTCCCACAACACCAGAATTTGTCTGGAATACAGCAACAGATAATGATCCCAATGATTATGCAGTTTACAACCTTCTTATTTCAGAGGATAGTACATTTGTACAGGTTGATTATTCAGCAGAAGGATTAGTTGATACATTATTCATAATGCCTGATGAATTAACAGATAGCACACGATATTTCTGGAGAATTGATGCGGTTGATACTGATAGTTTGGTAACATCATCTGAAGTTTGGTCATTTATCGTTGGCAGCATCTCTTCAGATCCTCATGAAGTCTTTCCAACGAATAATTCCTTATCTCAGAATTATCCCAACCCATTCAGCCCTTCGACAACAATTTCGTTTTATTTAAAAGAAAACAGTAATATTGAACTTGAAATTTTCAACATAAAAGGACAGAAAGTGAAAACTCTAATAAACAATCCCGTACAATCAGGTAATCATGAAATTTGCTGGCATGGAGAAGATGACTCTGGAAATACTGTAAAACCTGGTTTATACTTTTATAAATTAAATATTAACAGTAAAACCGAATCAGTGAAAAAATGCTTACTATTAAATTAAACATTGGAGGTTAAGATGAAAAGAATCAATGTAATATTGGTTGTGTTGTTGATTGTTTCATTGTGCATGTGTACAAAATCGACAGGTCCGGGGAAAGATATAAAAGATTTAGATGAGCGAACTGGACTGGTACAGGACGATTTGATCGAAGCGAACATCATATTTGCTTTGGATGTTTTCAAGAAAACCATTGAGTATGAACCAAATAGTAACATTTCAATTTCCCCTATAAGTCTTTCTGTAGCGCTTTCTATGACCTATAATGGCGCTCAGGATGAAACTGCCAATCAGATGGCTCAGACCCTTTACTATCAGGAAATGAGTATCGAGGAACTGAACAAACAGTATTCATGTTTAATTAGAAGTTTGCAGTCTTTTGATTCAGCAATTCAACTCAATCTGGCGAATTCAATATGGATAAGAAATTCTTTCCCTGTCATCACAGACTTTATTGATACTATTGAAAACAATTATTTTGCTGAAATCATCAGCGCTCCATTTGATGAAACAACCGTTGCAGATATCAACGATTGGATCGAGGATAAAACCAACGGAAAAATCACAGATATGATACAAAATATTTCATCAGTTGAGCAAATGTTTTTAATAAACGCACTATATTTCAAAGGGAGCTGGAAATATACCTTCGATCCTGAAGAAACAGAAAACGAATATTTTCATATGAGCGAAGATTCGATAATAACCGTTCAGATGATGAAGAGTTCTGGCAAGGATTATACCTATTACTTCGATGAAAATTTCAGCTTATGCCGGATGCCCTATGGAAGAGATGTATTGGCAATGTATGTCATTCTTCCCGATTATAATTATACAATAGAAGAAATCCTCGATGAATTTGATGCGAATGCCTGGCTCAACTGGAAGAATTCTTTAGCACCACTTCCCGAAGAAGATGAATATGAGTATTTTGAATTCGGCTTACCAAGATTTAAAATCGAGTTTGAAACAAAATTTAACGACATACTTACAGATCTGGGAATGCAAATCCCTTTCACTCCTGCAGCAAATTTTGGCAAAATGACTTCTGGACCTTTGTGGATAAACTATGTAAAACAAAAGACATTTATAGAGGTTAACGAAGAAGGAACCGAAGCTGCTGCTGCGACTGTCGTATCAATGGTAAACGGCATAACTCCATCATTTATTGTTGACCGACCATTTATCTATGTGCTATGTGATGACCGAACTGACACAATACTTTTTATTGGCAAGGTTAGAGAACCCATTTATGAATAGATAATCAATTTCTTATAAAAGGAACACCATGTTAAAGTTCGATTCGAATGCACTCACCGAGGAAAATTGAAAAATATGAAAGCACAACTTCTCAATCATTACAAAACATCAAAGGATTTTACGTTGTTCAGAAAGAACGGTGTTACAGTTACATTTGTGTATAATGATGAAGAAGGAAAAGAATTATTGAATGTGGAATGTAAGTAGGAAACTAATTATTAATCCCAAACATTGGAGGCGATAATGCGCATTGTCGCATTCGTTTTTTTATATTTTTAAATTTTATTTGACAATCAGATTGGTCGGCTTAAGTTTTGAACATAAGTTCATAACAAGGAAAATAAAATGCCAAGACCAAGAAAGATCAGGCGCGTAAGCAAGCCGCCAATTTGCAGCAGGTTCAAACCTGTGGGAAT
>CAYUTH010000116.1:0-7495 GCA_964447485.1 uncultured Candidatus Cloacimonadota bacterium
GAAAATCAATCAGCAGTCCGAACAGATGAATACTGATAAATAACGCATTTGCATCCTTACATATACAAAGCGGAGCTTTTCGGAGTTCCGCTTTTTTGATTGCATGTCACACTCACCATTATAAAACTTGACACAGCAAAGTGCCATGATGCATAGAATTACAAAAATCTCAGGAATATCACATGGCAAAAGTACAATTAGATAAAGTAACAAAAGTATACGAGAACAGCTTTGTGGCAGTAAAAGACGTGGATATTACTGCGGAAGACAAAGAGTTTGTCGTACTGGTCGGTCCTTCCGGCTGTGGAAAAACAACCACATTGCGTATGATCGCAGGACTCGAAGACGTTACGGCCGGCGATATCTATATCGGGGACAAGATCGTGAATAATGTGCTTCCCAAAGACAGGGACATCGCAATGGTGTTCCAGAACTATGCTCTTTATCCGCACATGACCGTATATCAGAATATGGAATTCGCTCTTAAGTTGCGCAAAACTCCCAAAGATGAAATAGCGGGCCGCGTGAAAACCGCAGCAGGACTACTTGGTATTGAGGAGCTTCTGGACAGAAAACCAAAACAGCTTTCCGGCGGTCAGCGCCAGCGTGTTGCACTGGGCAGAGCAATTGTGCGCCAGCCAAAAGTGTTCCTTTTTGACGAGCCCCTCTCCAATCTCGATGCAAAACTCCGCGTGCAGATGAGAGCTGAGATCATCAAACTGCATAAAAAGCTCGAAACAACCATCATATACGTAACCCATGACCAGACAGAGGCAATGACAATGGGTGATAAGATCGTTGTTATGAAGGACGGTCTCATTCAGCAGATTGATTCTCCGATCAACGTGTATAACCATCCGACGAATAAATTCGTTGCAGGTTTCATTGGAAGCCCGGCGATCAACTTCTTTAATGGTAAGATCGGCAAAAAAGGCAGTCGGCTTCATTTTGATTTTGGCACATTCTCTGTGAACATTCCCGATACTTATGATGACTCTATTAAAAATTATGTTGATAAAGACATCACAATGGGAGTGCGCCCCGAGGATATCTATCATAAAAAGTATTCCTCAAATGCAGAAATTCCTGCCGAGATGGATGCGCTGGTCGAAGTGGTCGAGCCGCTTGGTTCTGAATTCGTGGTGAATTTTGAAACCGGCGACACGATCTTTACCGGACGCCTCGAGCCGAAAGAAGAACCGAAGATGGGCGAAACCATGACCCTTGTTTTTGATATGAAGAAGGTCCACTTCTTTGATAAGGAAACCGAAGAAACGATAGTGTAAATGTCTAATTACTAATTTCTAAAGTCTAAAGGTTTGGTGGGAAAATGTCTGAAGGTTAAAATGAGAGAATGTAGGATTGAGTGAAAAGTAGGCAACAAAATTTAAAACAAGAATCCGCGCAATATTGCGCATATACTACTAAATCGTGTGGTGTTCACGCAACTAATTGCGGGGATACGGCCGTTAGGCACATCTGAGGTATTATGAAAAGCAAAAAGTATTATCTAAATTCTATTATAGATTTTGGAAAATATAAAGGTTTTACTTTAGAAGAGGTTTATAAAAACAAACCTGATTATATTTCGTGGTGTATTGAAAATCTCTGGTTTTTTGAAATTGATCAAAGTATAAAAGACGAACTGGAAAAAGACAATATTGAATTAATTTCAACCATTAGTAATTATAAAAAGATCTCTTCTCGAATGTATGCTAATACTAAAACCTGGAATCCATTTGTTGGCTGTAAATACGAATGTGAATACTGTAAGGTGAGTTTTCAAAGACAGTATAAAAGAAGAGGAAAAAAAAATCATGATTGCTATTATTTCATTCCTCATGTACATGAAGAAAGATTGAATAAAATTCCTAATTCAGAGATTGTTTTTGTTTCAGGTTTTGGTGATATTTCATTTTGCCCTAAAGAATACACAAAAAAAATTATTAATAGTATAATCATAAAAAATCTTAAACGACCTGATACAATATATTATCTCCAAAGTAAAAATCCTCAATATTTCAAAAACTTTATCAATATTTTACCAAATAATGTCATAATTCTGATAACTCTAGAAACCAATAGAGATAAAAATTATAATCTCTTCTCAAAAGCACCAGTTCCATCAAAACGTTATAAAGATTTTGTTGAGCTCGATTACCCGAGAAAAGTAATAACAATTGAACCAATTATGGATTTTGATTTGGAGATTTTTTCTGAATGGTTAATAAATGCGAAACCAGAATATATTTGGTTGGGCTTCAACTCAAGACCTAAGCAAGTAAATCTCGATGAGCCCAAAAATGATAAAGTCAAAAACTTAATAAAAATACTAAAAAACGCTAATATTAAAGTACAACCTCGGTGCGAAACTAGAGGTATAAATTTTGATGAGATTTGATTTTAATGTGCTTAACAAGCGGGTTGTAGGTTTGGTCTCGTGGTGTCTTTTTTCTTATCAGTTAGCGACGGATTCAATTTTTAGTTGTTTTGGGCGTCCCCGAACCGCCGTCCGGTGCAGCTCCTTGTTGGCAAATTTCTTGGGCTTCATCTTTAATTGCGGCACTGGCAATTACCAACGTAGCACCAACAATAAGTAATGCCCACCCCCATTGAAGTTGGACGGATTGCATTGCCACATCTGCTAAACCACGAAATGGATTGCCTACAAGCTCCGACTCCATATCTGCTTTTGCTTGAGACATCTTTAATTGAAAGTTGATAAAGGTAAACAGCAATATCCCGAGATTACCAATACCTGTAAACCAAAGCCCTTTATATTTTTTTGCCAACACCAATATCAAGGAAATCACCGCCAGAATTAAGACGATTGTTCCATCACCTTTCCCATTCTGGAAATAATTCATATTACCCATAATTGGGATACTCACAATTGGCGTAAACACTCCAATGAAAAGAACGATTGACCCAATAAGTCCGAGTAGCTGTTTTATGTTCATATTATCTCCTTTTTTATATCGAGAACGTATTTCTAACCTGAAAGCGTTAAGGGCGGAGAAACAATGGTAAGGTGCAGAAAATTGTTGTCCAGTTATTCAATTTTATCATGCTCCTGAAGATTATACTTTCCACATAGGAATTAAACATTCTCCGGTGTTGTGGTAGAGTCGCCCTTCGAGAATACGCAAAATCTAGCCATATTTCTCACTAATGAAATCGAGTTTGCAATTTTTACCAAGATGATAAACCTCAGCAAAAATATGAACAGTCATTGCCGATATTAACGATAACACTTCGTTCAAATTTTCGATGATTAATTCCTTGTTGTAATTCCGATTTTGGCTCGGTGCGTTAAACTTCAGTTCTAATAGTCGTGACTTGTCTTCCTCTGACAGCTTCGATTTCTCGGGAAGGAATTCATCGGATACAGCCTCGCAAATGATAGAACGCTTACTATGGATATACAAGAATTGAACATAATGATAATGATCCTCTGCTTCAATAATGAGAAAACTACCATCTATACCATTATTTATTAGTTTTTCGAGCGCCTCAAGTATGCGCTGCTCGTTAGTTTCTTCCCGGTCAAGAAGGGCTGCCTCTACGTTTTCGCTCACTTGGAACCAAATGCCCTCTCGTTCTGCAACTGGCAATATAGAAAGAGGTCGCGATGGGTTGTTGACAGCCTGAAACTTAGATAGACTTTCGGTTTGTTTGAAGCGACAGTGTCCAACTACTACCAGAAGAATTACAGCACCTTCGAGTCGCGCCTCGTCAAGTAGCGGCGGGAGTTCGTTTTTTATAATTAAGTCCAACGCAAGAAAATCGGCACTTATTAGCAATATAGCTACTTTTGCTCTTTTAATTGCGTTTTCAATCTCGCTCCGCCAATTAGATTCTGTATTAATTCTTGTCTCATCCCACACTTCGATTGAATGAGAGCGTACAAGTGGTCGTATATGAACTTGCAAGCGATTAAAATATCCACTGTCTTGATGAGCGTAGCTAATAAAAACGCTATTTCGTTCAGATAGCACTTGCTCCCTCCTTGATCTTGACTGCACAACATCTTAATATACTGAAAAATTCGCAGTATAGTTCCCTTATATTTTCTCTGTTTATAAACATTGTATAAATCCCATTATCATCTTTCATATCTGCAATGTGCTATAAAAATAATTTTCCTGTCAATACAAATTTATGTGTCGTACTTGTCACAAGTCAAGGAGCTTGTGACAAGTCCTCAAATTAAATAATTTTCTATTTTTCCCCTCCGCGTTCTCTGCGTATTCTTTGCGCTCTTTGCGTGAAACTATGTATCGAGAGTATGCAGGGCAAAACAGAAGCTTTTATACGGTCATCTCATTAAGAATAGTTTTAATACCCTCATTCAAACGTGGTAAATCATTTTGAATTACCTGCCAGACTATCAGAATATCAACCCCAAAATATTCGTGTATGAGCACATTTCTGAGTCCTGTAATCTCAGCCCATTCTACTTCTTTATATTTCTTAAAAAAATCTTCACTAAAATGGTTTGCTGCTTCACCAATGATTTCTAACTGATGAATACAAGCGGACTGCAACATTTTATCTGATTCAAATTTGTTATAATCGATATCTTTTAAAAAGGTCTTTATATCCCTTATGGCATCTAATATATGTTTAAGTCTGATGGTGTCGCTTATTTTATCTTGCATAGATCAATTGTTTTTCGCGATCAATGATTGGACGGATATATTTAGACACAGCATTATTTGACAACAGATCAACTTTACTCTTTAAAATCATCTGAAGATCATTCTGCATCTTGATATAAAGTAAACCTATTTGTTGGCTATAGTCCAATTCCACTAAAATATCAATATCACTATCACCTTTTGATTGATTCCGAACATGTGAGCCAAACAGATAGGCCTTTAAAACTGGTTTGTCCCTAAAATAGTTAGAGATCAAATTTATTTCACGTTGTTGAAGCATACTTACTCATCCTTGAATTAACATTCTATCATTTTCCATGTCTGCAAGATGGTTTAGAAATAATTTTTATGTCAATACAAAATTTATGTGTCGTACTTGTCACAAGTCAAGGAGCTTGTGACAAGTTCTTAAGTATATAAACATTTTCATCATATTCTCTTTGCGCTCTTTGCGTTTATTTTTCTTTGCGTTCTTTGCGTGAACATGCTCTGTTCTTCGAATCGTCTTATTATCTGTCAAAACAATGTAACGCAAAAGTATATGCACCGATGGCAGTCGCAGTGCTGGTGCCAAGCCGTGAAATTCCTACCCCAATTTTTTTCTGTGTGTTGTAGTTTACTTTTTTATTACTAAAGGGAACTTGTATAAGTGTATTCCGCTCTTGCAAAAATTCATCCAGTTCTTTTTCATCCATCAAATTGAAAACCTTCATTTCAAGCCGGTCTATCATTTCATTATCAAAGGAGCGGAACGCGGTATTCATTTCCCTGACGAGCGAAGGCATAAAAAGCTTCCATGCACCGGAGAGTCCTCCGCCAACTACCACAAGTCCATCGATCAGGGTTGCTGCCTGTGCAAAGGCATTCCCTGCAGCCCGACCGAGTTCCTCATACGCTTTTTGTGCTGCGGGTTTATTCCCCTCTTTCAAGCCTATGCCGATCTCATAGATCTCCTGTGCAGACGGAACTTCTTCAACAGTAATGCCTGTTTCTCTCGCATACACTCTTCGTACGCCTTTGCTGCTGACGCTTTCCTCGACAGAATAATCAGGGTAGAGATGATTCCACATGCGGTTTATCTCTGCCTGGGCGGAATTATCTCCAGTAAAAAGGTTCCCGTTAATAACAATTCCGCCACCAAAACCGGAGCCGAATGTTCCGCCAATGAGGTTTCGATATCTTTTTGAGCTACCCTTTTTTTCAAGCAGGGAATTAATGTAAGGTAAAAATCCTGCAATCGCTTCTCCATATGTGAAAAGGTCTGCATCATTATTGATAAAAACGGGAATGTCGAATTTTTCTTCCAGCATTGCGCCAAGTGCCACACCACCTCGATATGCAGGCAGATTTATAAGATCGCCTATGATGCCGTTTTTGTAATCTGTGGGTCCGGGAAATCCGAAACTTATCGCAGCCGGCTGTTCATTGAGTTCCTCTTGTACTTCAGAAAAACCTGTAATAATATTTTTCAGACTTTGCTCTAGATCATGTCCGCAGGTATTTTTGTGAATTGGAATTACTACTTCCTTTCCATCTCTTAAAGCGGAAAACCGCAAATTTGTTCCCCCTGCATCGAGGGTCATGACAATTCTCTTATCCGATTGATAGCTGATCATAGTAATTATAAAAGCTCCGATACTTTCTCTGCAATCATTTTTAGAAATTCCTCATCTTCATCAGAAAAAGCTGCGATAGTATAAGAATCGATATCGATCTCACCGATGAATTTGCCTTTTTTGAAAATAGGTACCACAATTTCGGACTTCACATCGATACTGCAGGAAAGGTAATTCTCTTCCTGTGCTATATCCTGCACAATGCGGGATTTTTTATCCTTTGCAACCTGTCCGCACACGCCCTGCCCGAAAGGGATACGCGTATGTTCTGTGGGTGCGCCTTCGAAGGGACCGAGAATTAGTTCGTTGGAATTTTCCCTATCAACAAAATAAAATCCAACCCAATCATAATGCATGGCGTTCTCTTTGAGCAGCTTACAGATATTCTGCAGCCTGTTGAGCATACTCGACTTTTTATGAAGTATATCATCAACCCGCTGCTCGAGTTCTGCAAAGAGTTTCTTATTTTTCTTTATCATTCGTATCTTTGAGTTCGGTCCAGGTTTTTATCGCTTTGCGGAGGTGGGGTATCGTGATAGTTCCTCCAACAACGAGCCCGACTGATAGGGCTTCATCAAGTTCCTCGTCGGTAACTCCCTGTTTTTTGCACTCGATGATATGATAGGATATGCAATCGTCGCAGCGAAGCACAAAGGAAGAAACCAGCCCGAGAAGCTCTTTTGTTTTTTTGGAAAGTGCGCCATCCTGATACGTGTTGAAATCCAGGTTAAAATATCGTTTGACTATCTTTCCACTGAAATCGAGCAGCTTTTTATTGGACTCTTCGCGCTCTTTTTCAAATTCTTCGATGTCACTCATGAGCGAATCCTAAAATGTATCTCTTATTGCATCCAATTCTTTTTTGGCTTCTGACACCATTTCATGAAATTTTGCTATTTTTTCACATCCGTATTCATCACAATATGCGCAGTTGAGGATACCCTTATCTATGGTGCATTTTCGGATTTCGCATTCGGCGCAGTGCCCGATATGCCTGCCCTCTTCTTCGAGACATCCCACGCAGTACACATCGTCCGAACTGATGGGCGCTCCATACATTTTTGACCACTGTTCCGCAGTCTTTATTCTCAGCTCTTCATCATCATTCAAAGTAGCGATGTATGCCGGACATGCCGAACAAACTATGCCACATGCAGATATTATTTTTTCCACGATTTCTCCTTGCGATTTTTTGGAATTTTTGAAATTTATTTATTT
>CAYUTH010000117.1:0-7421 GCA_964447485.1 uncultured Candidatus Cloacimonadota bacterium
AAAAAAATAAGTGTTCATTATCATTATCCTGATGAAAATATAGCTATCGGTTAAGGATAAATTTTTCGGAGGAACAATGGCTCAATTTGCTGTAATCGGTTTAGGAAGATTTGGTGTTACCGTCGCAGAAACCCTTGTGAAAAAGGGTGCTGAAGTTATCGCAATAGACAATGACGAAAAAAAGGTAGAAGAAGCTCGTGCCTTTGTAACGAACTCCGTTTGCCTGGATTCTACTGACGAACAGGCACTCCGCGCCATTGATATCGGTAATGTCGATGCAGTGGTTATCGCAATCGGAGAAAATATTGAAGTGAGCGTGCTGACGGCAGCTATTCTCAGAAAGATTGGCGTAGGCAAGATCATGGCAAAGGTGGACAGCGAACTCCATGCGCGGATTCTTTCTATTATGGGAGTTCAACGCACAATTTTCCCTGAACAATATGTTGGACGCGAGATTGCAAACTTGTTGATCTCCCAACACATCTTTACTTATACTGAAATTTCCAAAGAACACAGCGTCGTCGAGATTGCTGTTCCTTCTTTCTTTGTGGGAAAAAGTCTCAAAACCCTTGATGTACGAAATAAATACAATATCAGCATTATTGCGATAAAAAGCACGAAACCAACTGTCGACGAACAAGGAAATAATATCCTGCTCGAAGAAACAAATGTGCTTCCTTCGGCTGATGATGTCCTTCATAATTCAGATAAAATAATTATCATCGGCAAAAATAATGATGTTGATGCCTTGATTAAAATTGCTGAAAAGCAAAAGATGAAAGAATAATTTTTTGGAGTTTCCATGCATTTAACATTTCAGAGCAAACTTCGTATCATTGTTATTATTCTTCTAATTTTTATTATCGTCAACGCAGCTTTTGTTCTCTACAAATTGAATAATACACTCATTCATGAAGTGATCAGAGATCGGATAATGACTATCCAATATATCTTCCTGTTTATTGAGTTGATACTCGGTATCGTGCTTCTTTTCTATGTTCCAATGATACTGCAGGATTCCCTCAAGCCTATTGAATCAGTCTTTGAGGAGCTTAAAAGAGGTAAATTCGATATTTCTGTCCCGGAGGAATACCACCACGGACCAGTTGCTGCACTTATAAGTGAAACGAATATGATGATAACGAATCTGAAACAGTTTGACAATGAGAAGAAAAGCAAAATCCAGGAATATGCGCACCGCCTTAATGTGATACTTGAAAACACAGATGACGGCATTCTCATTACAAATGATAAAGATGAGATCGTGATGATAGACAGACATGCTCAAAAACTACTTGGACTGGCTTCTGTTGATAACAATCCCCCACTTCTTGACTTTCATTATGAAAGTGAAGTCCTTAAGTTCTTTCAGGAAGCTGTTTCTCAGAAAATGCTCATCGCAGAACGAAAAATTTACATCCCAAAAATAAAAAAGCATGTGACATTTCATGTGGGTATTATCCACAATGAAGAAGGAATTGTGACAGGAATGGTCTTTGTCATAACTGGTATCGACCTTAAAAAGTTATATGAACCTCTCGGCACTGAAGATGGAAAATCAAGATCAGAAGGATAGATTTGAAAGAGAATTGACATTTGCGGTACGCACAGATGACATCATCAGGATTGATAAATATTTAGCAAACCTGAACATCAATGAACTCTACTCGCGATCTTTTATCGATCGTTTATTAAAAAATGGATTTGTAACTCTTGACGGAAAAATCGTAAAGAAAAGCGAGCATGTTCACAAAGATCAGTTGATACACGTCAAAATTCCCCCGCCCACAAAAAAGGACATTTTTCCGGAAAATATCGAACTTTCCTTTGTATATGAAGATGAACACCTTGCAATTATAGATAAGCCTGCCGGTATGGTCGTGCATCCTGCACCCGGGCATTACCATGGCACGCTCGTGAATGCGATAATGTACCACCTGAAGCACCTCTCAGCACCTGACGATCCTCTACGACCGGGCATCGTGCATCGTCTTGATAAAGACACTTCCGGTTTGATAATCGTTGCAAAGAACGATCTAGTTCATGCAAAATTGAAGGAACTCTTTGCGAACCACGAGATCCAAAAAATATATATTGCGTTTACAATGGGAAATCTTACTTCTCCTGAAGGCACGATCCGTACTTTGTTTGGACGAAATCCTGAGAACAGTAGAAAAATGGCAGTCCTCGAAGAAGGTAAGCTCGCAGTTACCCATTATGAAGTAATTGAAACATACCCCGGTCTCGATATCACGAAGATCATTTTAGAAACAGGAAGAACTCACCAAATTCGAGTCCATTTTTCCCATCTTATACATCCTGTTTTGGGTGACACATTGTATTCGACACAAAAGCAGATGATCAATCTTGTGCCGGAAAGAGCGAAAAAGATTGTACGACATTTGATCATGAACACATTGAGAAGACAGGCACTTCATGCGCACCAACTCGAGTTCATTCACCCGATCACGAAAAAAACGATTTTTGTCACCAGTCCTATTCCTCAGGATATGGATAATGTTTTGAGAATTATGAGAAAAAGCTTTTACGGTTCAGTCATCTA
The DNA here is from genome assembly GCA_964447485.1 of uncultured Candidatus Cloacimonadota bacterium. Taxonomy (GTDB): domain Bacteria; phylum Cloacimonadota; class Cloacimonadia; order JGIOTU-2; family JGIOTU-2; genus Celaenobacter. The sequence goes on from CAYUTH010000117.1 coordinate 2,564, forward strand.
GCTAATTTAAAGAGATGTTACATCACAATAGTGAGTATTTCATCGAGATCAGAAAATCAGTAATCTCATCCAATAGATAAGAAAAATATTGCCAATCTCAATGCTAATACAAACTTTTGTGAAAAAATATTCAGGAAGGATACATGGATAAACAATTCTTCACATCGAATAGAAAAGAACTCTTTGAACTTTTACCTGATAAGAGTATTGCAGTTTTCTCTGCAACAGTTTCCGACTCGGGAAATCTGCCAGTTGATTTCGAACAAAATGCAAACTTTTTTTATCTGACCGGGCTCAAAGTAGCAAATGCGCAGCTCATTTTGGCAAAGCATGGAAAGGCTAGCCAACCAATGATTTTCATTGAACGTAACATTCCGGAAATGGAAGTCTGGATTGGAAAGAAATTGTCAAAGGAAGAAGTAAAAGAAATTTCAGGTGTTGAGAAAGTATTTTACATCGATGAATTGCCAAGCGTGTTCCATAACATTGTACTCACCAGCGAAGTTTGTTTTTATGACCATCACGCAAACAAGATCGGAGCAAATCTTACTGATTCGCTCTATCAAATTAAAGAGATTACTGCTCATTATCCTGCGCTAAAGATACTTCACCCGGGACCATTCTTAACACAACTCAGATCGATCAAAAAGAAAGATGAGATCAAAGAGATGCAAGAAGCGATCCGTATCACCCATCATGCGATTATCAACCTGATGAAAAATACAAAACCCGGCATAATGGAATATGAACTTGAAGCATATTTCCGCTTTGAATGTGTTAAGAATAATGCCAAGCAAATGGCATTCTTCCCTATTATCGCAAGTGGCAAAAATGCTACGATACTGCATTACGAAAAGAATAACTGTAAAGTCGGACAAGATGATCTCGTGCTTGTTGATGTAGGAGCTAAGTGGAACGAATATTGTGCAGATATTACACGAACATTCCCTGCAAATGGCACATTCTCTGCTCGTCAAAAAGAGGTGTATGAAGAAGTTCTACAGATAAACAAAGCGATCATTAAAATAGTGAAACCCGGACTTTCCTTGAAGGATCTTCAGGATGAGACCATCAAACTCATGAAAATTGCGCTCAAGAAATTAAATCTTATCAAAAAGGATGATGAATTCAAGAAATATTATATGCATGGTGTCAGTCATATGTTGGGGCTTGCGGCACATGATCTTGCCGATCGATCGAAAACACTGGGAGTAGGAACTGTTATTACTGTTGAACCAGGCATTTATATTCCCGAGGAAGGTATTGGAGTAAGGATCGAGGATGATATTCTTGTCACGAAAGATGGGTATGAGAACCTTTCAAAAGATATACCCAAAGAAATATCAGACATCGAAAGTATCATGAAAAAATAAGGAAAAACATGAAAGAAATAGCAATTTATCCCGGCACTTTTGACCCGATCACAAATGGGCACATTGATATCATAGAACGTGCTGCCATAATATTTAACAAAGTGATAATTGGCGTTGCAGAAGAAACATATAAAGAATGCCTCTTTACGTTAAGCGAACGGGTCGAGCTCGTAAAGGAAGGAACAAAGCATATTCCTAACGTGCACGTAGAATCCTTTTCAGGTCTCGCAGTCAATTATGTACTTAAGAAGGACAGTTCGGTAATGATCCGGGGACTTCGCGCTGTATCGGATTTTGAGTATGAACTGCAAATTGCTCTTGCAAACAGGACACTTGCCCCAGAGGTGGAAACAATTTTCCTTATTCCTCAGAGTAAATATCTCTATCTCAGCTCAAGCTTGGTAAAACAAATAATCAGCAGTGGCGGATGCATAAAGGAATATGTTCCCAAATCAATAAGCGATCAAATGGCAGCAAAATACACAGAAAAGAAATAAAATGAGTTATAAAAAAACAATTTTGGATAATGGCATAACTGTGCTTTCGGAACATGTCGAGCATGTGCGCTCAATATCTATCGGTGTATGGATCAATGCCGGATCACGGGATGAAACTGAGCATAATCGAGGTATTGCTCATTTTCTTGAGCATATGTTGTTCAAGGGCACAGAATCCCGCTCGAAAACCGATATCGCTAATTATCTGGAATCTCTCGGCGGATCCATAAATGCATTTACAAGTAAGGAATACACATGTATCTATGCAAGGTGCCTGGAAGAATATCTTGAGCAAAGCGTTGACCTTATTTCCGATCTGCTTCTCCACTCCACTTTTCCTGATGATGAATTGCAAAAAGAAAAGGAAGTCGTCATAGATGAGATCAATGACATCCAGGACACTCCCGGCGATCTGATATTCGATTATTTTTATGAGAACCTTTTTCCTCACAATTCACTCGGTTACCCGATCGTAGGATATAAAGAGGAAGTGGTTTTATTTGAAAAATCTACGTGCACCTCTTTTATATCTGAACAGTATAAGCCGGAGCGTTTTGTTATCTCGGTTTCAGGATATATTGATCATCAAAAGCTGGTGCGTTTTGCAGAAAAATATTTTAACTTTGACAAGCCATCGACAACATCGAAAAGAATCTTGAGTCCACAAGAATCAATAAAGAAATATAAAAATATTTATACAAAGAATGCAAATCATCAGTCACATGCATGTATTGGCACACGCACTTTCCCTTATACAGACAAGGATCGATATATACTTCTCACGCTCAATGCAATCCTCTCAGGCGGAATGAGTTCGCGCCTCTTTCAAAATATTCGGGAAAAACATGGAATTTCTTATGATATTGGATCATTTGCAGACTTTTTTCATGATACCGGATGTATTGGCGTGTATGCTGCCACCAATCCTAAAAACAGCAAGAAAAGTATTGAATTAATCAATAAAGAAATACAAACTTTCCTTGAAAAACCTGTTGAAGAGTTAGAGCTCGAACGCACAAAAGCGTTGCTTAAATCGAGTATTTTGATCGGGCTTGAGAGCACTTCTGCGCGCATGAATCGTCTTGCCAAGCAGTATATATACAATAATGAGATTTATACAATAGATCACGTGATCGCGCAGATAGAGAAAATCTCTCCCGAGGATATTCAAAGGGTTGCTCAAAGAATATTTGATAAAGTAAATTTTGTTACAACAATCCTGAAATCAACAAAGAAAGAATAGGTTAGTGATTTTTGTTGAAATCAATAATCAATTCATTGCTTAATAACTAAACAACTTCTCCCTTTTTAAGTAATACTTTGTATACTTTTCTTTCAATTCCTTATTTCTCTCATCATGAAGGGTGTAATCACTTTGAATAATTTCGAAAGCCAGTTTTCTCGCTTCTTCAAGAACTTGTCTGTCACGAACAATATTTGCAATACGGAATACAGGCAACCCTGACTGCTTTGTTCCGAAAAACTCACCAGGTCCACGCAACTCAAGATCAACTTCCGAAATTCGGAATCCATCATTTGTCTCTTTCATCGTGTTAAGACGAACTAATGCTTCTTCGCTGATCGGTTCATATGCAACAAGCACACAATAGGATTTATGAGCTCCCCTTCCTACGCGCCCTCTAAGTTGATGAAGTTGTGACAGCCCGAAACGCTCGGCATGCTCGATCATCATAATAGTCGCATTCGGTACATCAATACCGACTTCGATAACTGTGGTAGAGACAAGCACATCTATTTTATGTTCTTTGAAATCATGCATGATCTCGTCTTTTTCCTGGTTGGACATCCTGCCGTGAAGAAGTCCAACATTGTACTTTTTAAAGACAGTACTTTGCAGTTCTTTGTAAGTATTAGTCGCGTCCCTGAGATCCGACTTTTCGGATTCTTCGACAAGCGGACAAACGATATACACCTGATGTCCCATGTTGAGTTGTTTTGTGATAAAATCATACACTTGTGCTTTTTTGTTTGAAGAAATCCAGTTCGTATAGATATCTTTCTTAAAAGGAGGGAGTTCATCGATCACACTTACATCGAGATCTCCATATACTGTGAGTGCAAGAGAGCGGGGAATCGGTGTTGCACTCATGATCAATTTGTCAGGCGTTTGTCCTTTCTGAGTAAGCGAAAGGCGCTGCATGACTCCGAATCGGTGCTGTTCATCAATCACGATCATCCCAAGTTTTTGGAAATTCACATCCTTCTGAATGAGCGAGTGTGTGCCGATGACAATATTAACTTCACCCTTTTCTATCGCTGCTTTGATGCCTTCTTTTCCTGCATACACTCCACCAAGTAACAGTTCTACACGCAGACCAAAATCCTCGAGAAATTCCTTTAATGAAAAATAGTGTTGAGAGGCGAGTATTTCGGTTGGAGCCATGATCGCTGCCTGAAAACCATTCTCTATAGCCAGCAGCATTGCAAAGATCGAAATAATTGTCTTCCCTGATCCGACATCACCCTGCAAAAGTCTGTTCATTTGATGAGGTGACTTCATGTCTTCCACGATTTCATTAAGCACTCGTTTTTGGGCATTTGTAAGCGTAAAGGGGAGTGCCTTTTTCAGCTTTGTAGTATAAGTTTTCTTCAGTTCCATAGAATAACCGGAAGCTTTATGCCAATTCACTTTCTTGCGTGCAAGCATCAGTTCAAGAAAAAATAATTCCTCAAATACAAATCTTTTACGCGATACTGCGATATCTTCATTAGAATTCGGAATATGAATCTTATGAAGAGCTTCGTTAAGGGATATGAGCTGCTGAGTCTGTCTGATATATTCCGGCAAGGTTTCATCAAGGAGAAGTTGTTGAGATACTACATTCCCTACGATTTTTCGCACAACTTTATTAGATATTCCTTCGGTGAGAGGATACAAAGGGAGAATATCCTGCTCAACCCAGAAACTTTTCTTTTCTTTTTCCTGTACGATCTCAAAATCAGGATGGATCACACATAATTTGTTGT
>CAYUTH010000118.1:0-6325 GCA_964447485.1 uncultured Candidatus Cloacimonadota bacterium
CTTCTAATGTCATGTTGACCTCATTTTATAAATTAATTGCAATGCCACTAATGTTTGGCGTGTGCGGCGGAATCAGAAGGATTCCGTCGTAAAACGAACAGGCGAAACCCTGAACCGGAAGGTTCAGGACAAAAGCACCGACCAGCCCTACAGCCGACACGCCTGTTAGGCGATTCAATTATTTTACAAAAATCCACCAAACCCAAACTAACCACCAAATTTTAAAAATTGCTTAATAATTTTCATTTAAAGCATAATGAAAGATCATGAAGATTTGTAAACAACTCGAAAGCTTAATTTTACATTAAAGCTTGTATATTCTTTTAAAGAATTATTTGAAATAATTAATAGATTCAAATTGAACACTTGATTTAGTTATTATTTCAGGATTTTGTATTGGTGAAATTATTGAGATTTTTGTAGTTTTATTCGGCAGTATCTTTTGATTGAATTGTATCACGCAATCTTCAACTTTAATATTTCTATCAGATTTATAGATTATTTTTATAGAGCCATTAATCACATACTCACTATTATTTGCAATCCATAATAAATGTTTCCCTTTTGATTTGTTTATTGTTTGCCAACCATGTTCAGCAATTTCAACATTCCCAACTTCGGCACCATTAAACAAGGGCATTTCAGAATTAATGTTTGTTAAAGCAGTAAGACTGTCAGAAAAAATATGTTTGATTTGATTTTCTCCGTGACCCTCATAAACAACCCATTTAAAAGGATAAGAAAATTTATACTTACCTTCAATTTCTGGACATTTTATTGAGAATTTAGTTTCTTCTTTATCACCAGCTCTCATTACACGAATAGTTTTAAATTTTGCTCCTTCGGAATTTATTAATTCGTTTTCAAATTCGATTTTAACATTTACAGATTGCCAATATTCAGAGCTTCTAAATAGATGCGAAGCAGAAAACAATGCAACATTCTTTTCTTTTTGCTGTATCTCACAAGCAAAGATAAATAGTAATAGTAATAAAATTAGGACATATTTGATTTTCATCTATACTCCTCTGATTTAATAAGATATCGCCTAATGTGTGTGTCTACGACCCCGGGGTCGTGGATATTTCGATTAGATTTTCTAAAAGGTCGTATACAATACCAAATATGAGTTATATGTGACCTTTTTTTTAATTTGATATTATTTTTCATCTAAGTTTAAATTGTCCGCCAGCTGGCGGACTTATAATTTTACTTTTCGCTGTACTTGTAATATGGGTATAGATCTCAGTGGTTCTTGAACTTTTATGTCCTGAAAAATGTGCTGCGAAACGTTGCCGTAAGTTAAAGATAATTGCCGTATTTCTTTTTTTCATTTTCATAATCATCCTAAATGTGTATCTGTAGATACAAAATGAATATTCTCTGTCAAGGAGTTTGCGCTTTCTGTTTTTTCCTATTAACCCGACTCATCTTTGTAAGCTGAGTCGTGTGTCGTATCACGAGTTGGTCGTGAAGGGAAAGACTCGTGGAGAAACAAATTTATTCACTTATATAAAGACCGTTATTTGTTGCAATATACATTGTGTTATCATCAGTAATAAGAACATCATTTATTTGATAAGATTTTGTTTTGGTGCTGACGTCTTTTAGACTAAAAACCAATTCTGCCTCTTTTCCATTTAGTTTATATAAGGAACCGATAAGATTAAGTCTTGTAATTAGCCATTCTTGGCCATTTGGATCGAGAAATACTTTTAGAATTTGCTTTCTATCAAAATTTCCGTCCGAAAAATTTATATCAGACGTCATATAGGATGTCCACTCACTGTTGTATTGTAACATTTTCATCTCTAGTATTCCCTCACTGGTCGTGAATAAATTGTATTTGTCTAATCCTGGCTCTATTGAATAAACAAAGAAAGGTTGTTCCTTTTCATTAGGTGTTCGATTGTATATTCTTTTTGTGTTGATGTTGAATTCCAGCACACCCCATGTTGAAGCCAATAATAAGCATTCCTGGGGTGTTTTTTGATATGCGATATCGAAACATTCCAAAATTAAAGAGGCGGGAATTGCTTGTTGCGTACCCTCAGTGAACACCGAGAAGTATTTCTTACATTTACCTTCCTCTATAATATTAATTGTGTCGAAATAAGCCATCCATATTCGACCTTTTTCATCAAAGGTGAAACAGCTAGGAGACGTGAGCCATGTGCGACCATTAAATTCTAAATTGTATAAAATCCATTTATTGCGATTATATTCGATTAAACCAAAGCCAGATGACATCCAAACATGATTATTATTATCGATCTTTATCTCTGAAGGATAGAAACTTCCACCAAAAGATGGTAGGCAGCGCCCTCCTGATATTGGATTTTTTAAATAGTCTATGTCATTAAAAATTTCACTGTGCTCGATCCATTTTTCTCCATCATATTCAATCATTTGATTTCTTGCACCAACCCATAAATGACCATTTTTATCGATAGCCAAGCTCGAAATATCATTTGAAGTAAGCCCGATAAGATTATCATCGATTTTAGTAAATTTTATATCATCCGATAAAGCGTATTGATAAATTGTAAAACTGATAAAAATACAAAATATGATTTGTTTTATCTTGTTCCGCATTTTATTCCTTTGTTATCTGTGGCAATTTCGATATTTTTCTTTGCTTTTCATAATAATCCTGAATGCTTATCGTAAGTATGAAATTGTGTTTTTCTGTCAAGAATAAGTCTTTCCCTGCCTTATTTTCTTTGCTCATCAATGAGATGTATAAAAAAAGGAGCACGACTAACGCCATGCTCCCTGCAAATTATATGATTATGTTTTCAGTTCTTATTTAGGTTTATTGATGGTCAACTCTGCATAGAAGCTGTCTTCAACTTTGGTCATGGTGAATCCCCGTGATCTGAACATGTGCAGCATGATATGATTATCAACTAATATGTTTGCATAGATCTTCTGGATTCCACGAGCTTTTGCAATGTCGATAATGTAGTCCGTGAACTTATCTCCAAGCCCAAGATTCTGCCATGGGTCAGCAATGACGATAGCAAACTCAGCGGTTTCGTTGTATTGGTCAGCAATAAATCTCACCACTCCTGCCATCTTCTTCTTACCATTTTCTGTAACTTCAGCGATGATGGCTATTTCACGGTCATAATCTATTTGAGTATATCTCACGAGTTGATCATGAGATATATCTTTAATAAGCTGAAAGAATCTGAACCGTTGCGTTCTCTCTGAGAAATTGGAGAACATCTCTTTTTCCATGAACTCATCTTCGGGTTTGACTGGTCGTAGTATTACTTTCTCGCCGTTCTTCATAGTGAATTCTGTAATATACTCCGAAGGATAAGGAGAGATTACCAGGTGTTTGTTTGGATATTCTTCTGTGACCTTAATCGAACCATCCAATATAACTTTGGCGTCGAGGACAACTCCTCCGCGCTCATCCACTCCAAAGGGATTAATGTCTACCTCTTTGATTTGAGGGAAGTCCATGATCATATAAGCAAATTTATAGAGAAGGAATTGAATGGAGGTGATGTCCGCACCCGGCATTCCTCTGTAGCCCTTGATCAGTTTGTAAATCTTTGTGTCCTCTATGATCCTCATGGCAAGCGCCATGTTGAGAGGAGGTAAACCAATGGTTGTATCTTTAAATACTTCAACTGCCACACCACCCATGCCAAAGACAATAGTTGGACCGAAGATCGGATCTTTCTTGCAGCCGATGATCAGCTCATATTTTCTCTTGAGCATCTGCTCGACAAAAACGCCGCGAATATCAGCATCGGGAACCTTTGCTTTCGAAGATTTTAATATCTTATGATACGCTTTCCGCGCTTCTTCTTTATTCACAATGTTGAGTATCACACCGCCGACATCGGTTTTGTGCAGAATATCCGGTGATGCGATCTTCATAACAAGGGGGTAACCGATCTTCTCAGCTAATTTTATTGCTTCTTCTTCTGTGTGTGCAAGCCCATTCTTTATTACGGGAATATAATAATAATTAAGCAACTGCTTTGCTTCAAATTCCGTCATCACAGTTCGATGATCTGCAAGCACATCTTCGATCAGTTTTTTGCTTTCTGCTCTTCTCGGCTTGAACTCATGAGGTATTTGTGAAGGTGTTTCATGAAGTATATCCAGATTTCGGGAATAGTCATACATATACATGAAGCATTTTACTGCATCTTCCGGTGTCTGATAAACTGGAACTTGGTTGTTTTCCAGAACTTGCTGTCCTTTTTCAATATCGTCAGCGCCCATCCAGGATGCCAGAATTGTTTTTCTACATTTTTTTGCAATTGCAGCAACTTTCCTTGCCACGCCTGTGGGATCGGTCATTTCCTGCGGAGTAAGAATTACAAGTACACCATCGACATTTTTGTCTTTTGCGCACAGCTCGACAGCTTTTTCATATTGCTCGGGTCCTGCATCTCCAAGTACGTCAACCGGGTTTCCCTTGCTCCAATTTGGCGAGAGGTGCTGGTTGAGTTCATTTATGGTATCATCAGATAGTTGAGCGATCTTACCGCCTTTTTCAATAAGAGTATCTGTCGCGATAACACCGGGACCGCCTGCATTGGTTATGATAGCGAGCTTATTACCCGCAGGTTTATTCTGCATGGCTAAGGATTGTGCTATATGGAACAGCTCATCAATTGTATTCACTCGTACGATGCCCGCTCTTTTAAATGCGGCATCAAATACAAAATCATTACCGGCAAGACTTCCGGTGTGCGACATTGCTGCCTGCGCACCTTCAGAGCTTTTTCCTGCTTTGAGGACAATGATAGGTTTGTTGCGTGCAAATGCTCTTGCAGCGCTCATAAAACTTCTGGCATCTGTGAGCGACTCCATGTAAATGACAATACTTGTCGTGAGCGGATCGCTGCCGAAGTAGTCTATCAGGTCATGAAAACTGACATCGATCATCGAGCCAATAGAAACGAAATGGCTGAATCCGACATTCTGTTTAACAGACCAATCTAAAATTGCAGTGCAAAGTGCGCCGCTCTGCGAGATGAATGCAATCTTGCCCGGCAGAGCCATCTTATTTGCAAAGCTCGCATTGAGATGTATTGAGGGTTTGATAAAGCCAAGACAGTTCGGACCGATCAATCTCATGCCGTATTTTCTTAAACTGTCAGTAATTTGTTTTGTGAGTACTTTACCTTGTTTGCCGATTTCCGTGAAACCTGCGGAGATCAGAACGATGCCGGAAACTCCTGCTTGTCCGCATGCTTCGACGATTGCCGGAACTGTTTTTGCAGGCGTTGCAATAATGGCAAGGTCAACCTTGTCCGGGACCTCATCTATGCTTGCATATGCCTTTACCCCAATAACGTTCGTACGCTTTGGGTTTATTGGATATACGATGCCGTCAAATCCTGATCCGATAATGTTATTCATCAGAGAATATCCGACAGTATGCTCACGGGCAGTTGCGCCGATCACAGCGATCACTTTTGGATTAAAAAGTTTGTCTAATTTCTTTGTAATCATAACTATTTTCCTTTATTATATTGATTTCCAATATTTTGCAAGCGCTTGCAGCGCCAATGCTTTCCTGCCCTCATACTCATAGTAGGTTTGTATAGTTGAATCTGTTTCCCGCTCCTGGAATCTCATCTCATCATGGTTTATGCCATCCAGAAAACTGAACAGGCATTTTGGGAACATCTCAATGTTATAACCGCCCTCAAGCGTGGCAAATACGTTCTCGAAGTTATCAGTAAGTAGTCTGCCTATCTTATAATATGCATTCAATGAAAAGCGGAGGTCCAGAAGAAGGTCATACTGATGTGAGTCAAATCCTGCTGACACCGCAACGATTTCTGGATTGAACTCTTTTGCGATCGGAAGAAAACTCTCGACAGCATCCATGAAAATTTCATCTCCGCTACCGGGAGGCAGGGGAACATTTATTGTGTATCCTTCACCTTTTCCAGCTCCGATTTCATGGGCATCCCCACCACCAGGAAATGCAGGATACTGATGAAGTGACCAGTACATAACTCGGTCTGAAGTATTAAAGAATTTCACAGTACCATCTCCAAGATGTCCGTCAAAGTCAAAGATAAGCACGCGCTTGCCTTTGTTTGCATGATATTGAGCAGCAATTGCAATATTATTAAAAATGCAGAATCCGCTTGATCTGTCTATGTGTGCATGGTGGCCCGGAGGGCGGGTCAAGGCAAAATCTCCGGTTTCGGATGCCATGATCGTCGCTCCCACTGCATATATGGCAGCTTTATAACTGCCCGGTGATACGATCGTGTCATTATCGATATGACCACCGATCATGCATGCTTCTTTTATGCGTTGAATATATTCGGGAGTA
>CAYUTH010000118.1:6424-7191 GCA_964447485.1 uncultured Candidatus Cloacimonadota bacterium
GTATCATGTTCCAAAAATACCGGATTATAGATTAATTGCATTCTGCAACCTTTCATAAAGTTAAATAAATATGTATTTTAAGAATATTTTCATAATAGATCGACTTTAATGTGCTTCTTTGATACACGGTAAAAGCTGTCAAGTAGAATTCGAAATATTTTTCGAGAGTTTATGTTAACTCGTTTCAATTTGAAATTTTGCATACATCCCCCCCTAGAATTTAAGATATGAATGACTAGTATAGCACCAGCAAGGCGGGAAAGAAATGATATTTTCCTCACAAAAAAGTTTTGTAAATCTTCTATAAATAACAAGAGAGACGCACCCGCGCACGTCTCTCTAATTTATTAAATATTTGGGGGACTATCTCATCAGTATCATCTTTTTAACGATTTCATTTTTATCTGCAGTGAGTTTATAGAAGAAGATGCTGGAACTGCACCATTTATTATTTCCATCTTTTCCATTCCATACAACATTGTAGGTGCCTCCTTTCATGTTTTGTTTGATGAGTTCTTTCACGAATCTTCCTTTTACGTCATAAATATTTAATTCTACAAAACCTCTTTTTTTAATGGAAAACTCTATTGTTGCCTGATTGTTACAAGGATTAGGATAAAGAGATAATGTAATGCCTGAAGCATGAGGATCTTGTGGGTCTATTCCCACTTGCGGTTCTTCTACAAAATTACCGGTTTCATCTTGAAAAAGAATATTGATACTGTTGTCTCCGCTATAGCTGTAATTAACAGTAATGATATCTCGCA
>CAYUTH010000119.1:0-7099 GCA_964447485.1 uncultured Candidatus Cloacimonadota bacterium
CGACTTTTAAATCTTTTAATTTATCCTGAAGTGAATCTAATTTATGGAATCCAGATTGATCTTTAGTAAGTTTTTTATTGATATTCTCAAGCATTTTCTCAAGATCAATAATCTTTTTCTCATCACCATCGATAGTCACTTTCATGTTTCCGCTTTCCACTGAAATTAGCAACTGATTAGCGATATCGGATTTCTCTCCAACTTTAGTTTTAACAGTAATAATTTCTCCATCGCGCAGTACTTCGACGACTACGTCATTATCCACTTCAACATCATCAAGGATCATAGAAATGTCATCAATGTCATCGACCATTATACCGTTGATCTCAACAATGACATCCTTTTCCTGAAGTAACGATCCTGCTGCAGGAGAACCCTCGTAAATTTTCTCTATCAATAAACCGTTTTTGTCATCGAGTTCGTCCACCTGCAATCCAAGCCATTTCCCATCCCTATCTTTGTAATTCCACACATACACATTACTGGGTATATCAAACCACCCTATCTCATTAAAAGCAGATTTTGTGATCTCCTTTTTTCCCAATACAACATTGAATGTTTTATACTCTCCGTCGCGGAAAATATCAACAGTAATAGATTGCTCCGGTTCCATGCCTACCAGCATTTTGCTGATCTGGTCAGAAGTGTACACATGCTGACCTGCAAGATCGAGCATGATATCTCCCCCGAGTATCCCTGCCTCAGCACTGGGTCCGTCCTTAACGATATCAGAGATCAAAACACCATAATTGGTATTGAGTCCCTTCTTCTGGTATTCCTTCTCTTTCATGTCAGAAAGATACACGCCAAGGTATGCCTTGTATTCCGGCTTTGGTTCAAAATCTGCTTTATTTGCAAGGGTAAGTTTGATCGTTTTTTCACCACCATCGCGATAAATTTTGAACTTTACTTTCTGCCCGGGTTTGTACATTTTAAGCATTTTTGTGAACTGGTCGTGATTGAAGAGCTTTGTGCCGTCCATTTCCAGGATGATGTCCTTACTCATCATTCCTGCTTCTTTTGCAGGCGTATCATCTATCACACCATTGACGATGATGCCGTATTCGACTCCGGCATCTTCATAATCCCAGATATCCCCTGGATAGATTCCGACAAATGCCTTTTCCTCTGCAGCAAGGGGTTGTACCATTGCAAGCAACAGTACGACGACAGCTAAGGTCGGAATGAATTTCGTTTTCATGTCTATACCTCCGTAGTATTAGAATAATGTATTTGCTGCAAGCTGAACCGGCTGGGAAGTAAATTCCGAGACGATCAGCAGCGCATCGTTTGTTTTTTGTGATCTATATTTTCTTACAACATATGCTTTGTCTTCAACATAATTATCAGGATTGAACTCCGATCCAATAGACGGATTATGAATTGTAGTATAGCGGAAATAATCATTTAAAGGCGTCCATTCGTCTGGATGAATTGCAGATTCTCCTGATGTGCGAAAAGTAAAATTATGTGCTCTAAGCGCAAACTGTGGTTTGATAATAAGCCCGATTGCAACTACAAAAAAGAGCACAGCAAAACCAACAGCCCATCTGAGCTGGGTCTGTGCTTTTCTGGTCGGACTGAAATAATGTCCCACCAATTTGGCTTTGAGTTCCTGCTCAAAAGGATCGCTTTCAAGTTTTGGAATACTCATGTTATATAACTTTTCTTCAAACTTTTTCATATGACAGATCTCCCTGTAAAAAATCTCGCAACTTGCCCAAAGTACGGTGCATCTGAACTTTGATCGTTCCCTCTTTCTGTTTGAGGATCTCGGCGATTTCTTTATGTTTCATCCTCTCAAAGAAGCGTAAAGAGATCAGGTTCTGTTCATAAAGAGGAAGCTTTTGTATGGCTTGCTTCAAAGAGTCATAATCAAGATTGACAAGCATTTCACCTGCATTGTTTTTTTTCTCTCTCAGCATCTCTTTCACTGTTTGATCCCGCTTCTCGTTCCTGAAATATTGATTGGTTTCGTTCACTGCGATACGGAATATCCAGGAGCTGAATGAACATTTTTCTTCGTTCACAAATCTGTACTTTGGTAAATTTTTCATAGCTTTAAAAAATATATTTGATACGATCTCGTTTCGCACTGCATCATCACACACTCTATGATAGACAAAATTATTGATCTTCGGATAATATTCTTGATACACTTCTCCAAAAGCGGAGATGTCCTTTTTCGCTTTGAGTATGAGCTTTTTTTCTGACACTTTCTTCATATCCATGCTTTTGTATACTTATAACGCATTCATATGCGAATGGTTACAATTTTTATTTAGAGAAAAAAAATTCTGCTTATAATAATAAAATTATAACCTCTTTACCAAGCCCCAGCTTGGTGAAGATATATTACATTATCTCCATAATTGCCCGAAGCACATCTTGAATAATTGCATCTCTGCTGTGCTTTGTTATTTCAAATAATTCAACATCCTCTCTCTTTTTCAACTCTTTTGTCAGTTCACAATCAATCTTTTTTATGGATGCCAGCAGGGGCTTTTCGGAATCAAAAACTTCTCTCAGCATATCACAAAATTTTGGGCTGAACATCTCCATCCTGCCGATCTCATCGATCACAATAAGGTCTCCGTTTTGCAAAGCTCTTTCCATCGCAGAAATACCGATCTTTTCAAATGCTTCAACATTCACTCCATACTTATTCACCCGATAAGGAGATTCCGATTTTTCGGAAGCCATGACCATCTGATTGCCCTCAAAATCAGTAATATAAAAGCCAGTCCTTCTGCCCTTTTGTTTCATTTCATGAGTGCAGAAGCCGCCGATCTCACATGAGAGTTGTTTTATTATTTTCTTAATAATCGTGGTTTTACCCACTCCCGGGAATCCTGTGATAAGTATGTTTTTCGGCATGGAAACAAAATTTGATATGAAATCAATCAAAGCAAGATTTATTTTATTTTGAATGTATAAAACTTGATTCAATGAATACGTTTTTGCAATTTTAAATCTAAATAAATTTTGTGCGGAGTAATAATGTATAAAATTATTTCTTCAATTATCTTTCTCTTTGCTGTTGTACTCATTATCTCATCCTGCACGTGCTCTTATTGTGAAAAAATGGAATATAGGGACACACAGACAACTATCGAAGCAGAAATACAAAAGCAAGCTCAAATTTTAGGTTCAAAACTAAGCCTTCAAGAAGAGGATGTCCTCTTTGCACTTCACACACTTTTATCAGGAAATTCACGCATTTTTGGCGCTGCGTATGCAACTGCACCGTATGATGAGAATAATGAACTGATGGAAACATATTATGTTTTCCGTGAGGGCAAAGACACGAAAACACTCCATGATCCGGCATACAATTTTATGACTTCTGCAAACAGCAACTGGATTAAAAAGCCTTATCTCAATAAAAAAGCTATGTGGAGCATTCCCTATTATGATGTTGACGGATCAGGAGCGAAAAACTATATGACAACGTACACATATCCTGTCTTAGAAAATGGCAATGTGAGATTCATACTTTCTGCTGATTATCTTCTTTCTACACAATAACATAAACCAGATGAGCAATTTCGATATTCATTATACAAATTCACTTCCGGAAGTTGGGCAGTATTTCACATTATTCGAAAGTTCTGGATGGAACAAAGATTATCTGGCGACGCCTGAAGAACTTTTATCAACAATAAAGGAGAGCTGGTTTTCAGTGAGTGCATGCCATAAAGAAAAACTGGTCGGTTTCGGGCGAATGCTTAGTGACGGGCTTCTCCATGCAGTTTTGTTTGATGTGATCGTGCTGCCGGATTATCAAAGAATTGGTATTGGCACTGAGATTATGAATCGGCTTCTGGACAAGTGTAAAAAACATCATATCAGAGACATACAGCTTTTTTGTGCTGAAAACAAACTCTCTTTTTATGAAAAATTAGGTTTCCGTCACAGACCGGATAATGCTCTCGGCATGGAGATCAAGATCAAGTATTGAACATTTTACATCGAAAAATGATAATTTTAATAAACTTGACTCAATTGGATTGTAATAACATAAAAATATTACTTATATTTTCGGATATAAATTTATTTCATCATTACATTGTTTGCTAACAACGACAAAGGAGATTAGATGTTTAAAAAAGGGCTTGCAGGTTTACTATTTATTATTCTGTTATTTTCATCTTTATGTGCTCAGGAGGAAGTAACAAAAGTTCAGGAAGTCTGGACAGTACGCAACAATACCTGGCTTCTCTGGAAAAGTTATCAATTAAAAGCTGATGCACCGATTGAATTAAAACAAGTTTGGACGGGCACCAAAGTCACGCCGATTGATTCTTATGCCTCCTGTTTTAAAGTGACACTTCCTTCAAACGAATATGGCTATATCAATTACGATGATCTTGAAGAAACATACTGGGTCGAGAATGTTGATTCAATCAAATTTTATTACGGATTGAAATGGGGCACTGGCGATTTCGAAATACTCCCTCCAGGCACGAGAGCTTACCGGCTTGAAACAATCGATAACGGAGGAATCTATAAAGTACGTCTCGGGGATGGCAGAATAGGCACAGTCATCCGGCATTATATGAAGTCACCATATTTTGACATCTTGCCAGAAGTAAATCAGCGTTTCGTGAGAATCTATTCCCTTGAGAAACTCCAGAAAAAACTTACCGGCAAAACACGGGAAGAAGCAATCGATTTCATCGGACCGGCAAGCGCTTTCATCTATACAAACAACGCACAAACAGCTTCAGAGTTCTACTTCCGTTATGTAACAGCAGTTGAAAACAAAATGCGTCATAAAGGATTGAAGATATCATATGACGGCAATATGGCGAATGAGATCACACTGCTTGGAGCTGCAAAGAAATCAATTGCAGAAAGACTCCCCCTCGCAGGTTTGATTAGAAAGCTCAATTTAAATTGGATTTCAAACAGCAAAAATGCGTATTATGAAAAACACGGTGAGAACTGGTGGTCAAAATTTAGAAAGAGGAATTTCTTCACCAAAGTTATCGGTTTCATCGTCTCTATTATTCTGCTCTTTCTTTTCTTCTCGATCCCACAATTTATCTCCTGGCCCTTCAGGCGGCTTATCATTGCGATCAAACCAATGGGAAACGGACTGGTAAAATTTTTCAACTTCATCCTGCTTACTGCGTTTATGTATTTCTTCTTTCTCGTTTTGACACTCTTTATCATACTCGACCAGTTTCTTATTATCGCTATATTTACGATTATTCCATGGTTTATTTTCATGCGCAGGAACAATAGTAATATCAACTACAACCGCTGTCCACGCTGTCATACCATGTGGAGCGCAGCAGATAAAGGCAGCACTCATACCGGTACTGAACAATCAAAAGCATGGAAACAACGTGATGTGGATAGAGGTACGACAGAAACCAGTACAGAAAGAATAAGGCATATAGAAAGGCATTGGGATGAAGAAGTCACGACTACAAAGAATTACCTCGATCACAGAAAATGCCAGGTATGCGGATTTGAATGGGATGTTCATCGCACTGAAACGAGCAAGCATACAATACAGCACTAAATAAAATAAATAATGAAAGCGGAGTTGCTCTTTACGGGCAACTCTTCTTTCTAAAAAAAAGTAGCGGAGGTTTGTATGTCTGATAAGAATCCGTATAATTTCTGTACGTGGGATGACAATTCTGATTGCGTCTCGTGCGGATTACTTGCTCATCTTTCCTGTAAATGGGACAAGAAGATTCTCGGTTTATTCATGGGAATTGGTATTCCGCCATTTCTGATCACTTTATTCGGTTTTGTTGTTCTTGGCTTGATGAAACTCTCGTGGTGCTGGCTTATTGGTTATGTTGTTTACTTCATCATTTTCTTTGGGATTCTCGAAGCTCGATTTCTGTGCAGCCATTGCCCCTATTATGCCCGGGAAGGAAAAACACTCAAATGTCTCGGCAACAATGGGAACTACAAATTCTGGAAATATCATCCGGAACCCATCAACGGTTTTGAGAAGTTCCTCATGATCTTTGTTATTGTTGATCTGACCTTCCTCATCATTCCTGCAGTTGGACTTGGGTATGGGATTTATTATATTGCAACTCATTATGCCATATTTGGACTCATTCCTCTTATGCTTATGATAGGACTAAGCTTTTCTGCATTGGTTACAGGCATTGGTTTTATTACAGCGCTTAAGAATGGATTCTGTTCTCGCTGTATAAATTTCTCCTGTGGGCTGAACAATGTTCCTAAAAAAGTTGTAGATGCCTATCTCAAAAAAAATGATGTTATGCGTGAAGCCTGGGAAAAGACGGGCTATATATTAGATTAATTTAATAAGGAGTAACATGAAATTCAAAGATTTCGTAATTCAGTTTATCATCACATTTGTGGTTGCGTTTATAGCAAGCGCGATTGTAATATTTCTCTACAATTTGATCATACACGGTGCAGGCAGATTCATGTGGAGCATTTCTGTAATGCTGGCATTCACAGTCGGTTTTGTGATACCTTTCAGTACTTTGTATACATCGAAAAAGAAATAGAAGTAGTTATATTTTTTAAAAAAAGGGCAATGAAATCTGATCATTGACCTTTGATATTTAGTGAAAGAAAATTGACAGTAATTATTTTACGGATTGCTTTTTGCATACAGTTTATTATGAAAAAGAAATATGAATTTGGGATTGTAATACATTACACTATTGTTGTGCCCCCCCCCTATGCCATAAGGTACATAGCTGGCGCAAGTTATGAAAAATCCAATGGGAATTATAAACCCGAACCCAGAAATATTATTTCCACAAATACCGTTTGCAAAAATAAGTTTACATAGCATCCCCCTGTCTGTGAAGTTCCCGAAGCAGGCAGGGTATTCGTGAGGTTTTTCCTTCTATGATAAAAGCTGAAGGTGTAATATGAGACGGGGGAACTTACTTCTTATATTGATTAACTCCCAAGTATAAGGAGGACATTTTATTGGGGGTAAAGAAAAAATTATGGAGATGTAAAATGATTAAAAAAATTGCGATACTCGCGATATTAATAATGATGTTCATAGCTGGGAATTTGTTTGCAAGTGAGAGACCATGGTTTGGAGGTTTCGTAGATGTACACACTAGTAATCCTGCCG
>CAYUTH010000120.1:0-7069 GCA_964447485.1 uncultured Candidatus Cloacimonadota bacterium
AACTGCTTCTGCTCTATAATCCCGACAAACAAAGCACGACATTTCTGCCAATCCTGGCTGAGAAGAAATTCCTGACATGGCAAAAAAAAGCAGAAATAAGCTGCGACCGGGTCGGGCTTGCTGCATGCAAGAAATACGAAGTCGCTGTACAAAGTCTGCTTAAAATTACTTATGGACTAACCGAAAAAAACCTCAACTTCAACCTGCCGGAACTCATGAAACAGCTTGATGATCTTGCAAAATCAGAATATATGGCGGAACTGAGCACCTCAACCCACCCGCTTCTTCCTGTCCGCTTGAAAGCTATCGAACTTTTCTCAAATTCGCAGCTTTTCAAAAAGAGCGGCAAGCTCACTGCCGAAGAACTGCGCGTAAAGACCGACGAATTGCTTTCTTTGACCAAATTCTATCCTCGCACTAAGATCAAAGAAACGATGATGAAGCTCGTTGCTGCCGGTGGTATCTCTATGATCGCTGCTGATAAGGAGATCAATCTCGAAGAGATAAAAAGTCTGGTAAAGATACTCGCTGACGTCTTCACTGACGATCCGGAAAGTGAGATCATATATGATAAGGACAAAGCCCTAAAGCAACTGGGGACAGCTGAAAAATATCTTAAGCAACATGGTACTGACATAGACAGATACTACACGCTGCACTTTCTGACACTCATCTCGCTCTCGGATGGGAAATTCACAAAAACCGAAAAAGAAGTGCTCATGAATACTGCAGAATCGATCGGGCTTTCTAAGGAAGATGCAATGGATGTCGTGTGGAAAACCCTTCAACAGAACGGTATTACAATCGATGTCCGGTTGAACGAAATAGCCCAGAATGTACAGGAGCATTACGCAGATTATTTAAAGGAATAAATAACAATATGAGGAGTGTACGATGAAAAAATTACTGATCGTAGTGTTGGGTTTATTATTATTTACTTCTCTTTATGCTGAAAAGGCTACAAACATAAGCAGTGATGAGAAGATTGATTCGATCTATGTGCTTCAAAAGAAGATGTACAAGGATGTGAAAGACCAACCACTCGAAAATAAGAAATACGGAGTTGAGTTCAATTTTCTTAGATTGCTTTTTTTCGGAAGCGATGTTGACTATCTTAATCACTCTTTGAGCGGAACCTTTTCACTTTTCTACCCCAAGAAAAAAGTAGAGATCGCCTTCCCCTTCTTTTACTCCCTCCCAAAGGTCGACTGGCACGAGGATATCCATGAAGATCAATCGCTAAGGCAAATATTACTGGATTGTCATTACAGAAAATTTCTTGGAAATTCTCTTAATAAGTTCTATATCGGTGCCTTCGTGCGCTATGCAAATCTGTACGGTTATGAAGGCGAGGGCTGGATAAAAGACCAAAAGAAAACTTCTGAAAATAAAGTAGGAGTGGGCATCAGTATCGGGTACCGAATCTTTTCATATTCCGGATTTTATTGGGGAACGAGTCTGAGTATCGGCAAATATTTCATTGGAGAAAATAATAAGTTCCTGAGTGAAGTTCTGTATGACAATGATAGCGAAATCATTTATTGCGTTGAATTATTAAAATTCGGATATGCTTTTTAGATAAATAGGTGTAAAATTCCTTGGATCTAAATATAGAATAGTTTTCTATTGCTATTATTGTTTATTTTTAATATCTTATTGGCTTGATAAATTCATTAGTGGAATATTTATAGGTGGAATTCCAGTCAACACAGTACAAGATGAAATAAATGCTCTAATATAGGGAAATAAAATTGCTGGCGCATTTATCTCACACATCTTTATAAACAACTCTTCATCCATATCGTCAACAGATTTAAAAGCACCCTTAATTTTTAAATTCAATTCGATATTTTTGCTTTCACTTATTATATTAATTTCTAACGATATCTCAGCAAATTTCTTATCTTCTTCACTTCTTTTTATATCTTTTTTTACATCAATTATATAATTCTCTTCCTGTAATAAATATTTATCATTTATGTTGATATTAAAATAATATATCCTAAATCCTAAAAAATCAAACCTACTTTTTTCCATTTATATTTATGCAGCTGTTGATAATATAGTAATTGATGAACCTCTATTTGGTGTAAAATTCTGAGGTTTGGTAGCATCTAAGTAATTTAAGTCAATTGACTGTACATTAGTAAATGTGCCTGCTACCGTTATCAAGTTAAATTCGGAAAGATCCTTCATGGCTTCTTCATATGCTCTATTGTATTCATCAACGGACATATTCTTTACATAATCCAGTAAATCGGTCAGTGTTTTTGTACCGTAATCCATCATTCTATCTCCATTCTTTCAATTGATATAATACAATTATGCTTTTTTACACAAATTTGTAATTGTGGTCTTGTGACAATATTAAAATTAAAACCTACTTTCCTATATCCACTATCTGATCCATGTGTAATAGCATAAATAAAATCATATCTATATCTTTTATCAATAAATTTAAATATTAAATATTCTTTAAAATCAACAGCATTTCTACCAGCTTCAATATGTTTTTCTATTAACTTCTCTTTTATCAATCCAAATTTACGTTTATGATTCTTATTGTCAACTAAATTTAAAAACTTATCACTTTCAATTTCAACTTTTATAATAATATATTTAGATAACCTTTTAAATTTTTGAGCCCACCATATAGATTCTGATAAGCCATTAAATATATCACAATCACCCCAAAAATAAATTCCTTTTCCAAGCCAATTTGTTTCATCACTATCAATAAATTTGCCTTGTGATAAAATTATTTCTCCACATTCTTCTGAAGTAGAGTGATAACCTTCTTTTCTCATATTATGTAAGTTATACTACGTATATTATTGTCAAGATTTATCGCTCTGTATTTTTTTTATAAAAATTCAGTATATAACAAACGAATCTCTTGACTGATAATGAGTGTAATATTTATTTATTAACAAAACGAAATTTTTTTATGATTCCATAAATCTAAGGAGCGTTTCTTTGTCATGAGTTACCGAAATGATTATCTCTATTTAAGAGAGAAGTTCGACCCAAAAGCTGAATTTATTACACTCAAAAAATTCCGCATGAATATCCTGAACACTCCTTTTGAGTCCTTTAATTACGACATTCTCCCGGGTGAAGAGCACTATCATTGCCAGACCCATGATGTAAGTTTTGAAGAATCCTATTCATTGGACAGCAAAATTACAGCACCTCATCTAGACGAGCTTCTGAAAATCGATGATTCGCGCATTGAGGAAAATATTTTCTTCACGTACCCGATATTCAAATCCTTTACTTTGAAGAAATCTCAAGATGTCATCATACTACTGCACGGATTGAATGAAAAGAGCTGGGAGAAATATTTGCCATGGGCACATAAACTTGTCGAGTATACAGGTAAAACAGTAATTCTTTTTCCCACAGCATTTCACATGAATAGAGCACCTGAGAAGTGGGCTGATCCGAAATTTATGAACAGTGTCTCAAAGGAGCGCAAGAAATTCTATCCGAAGGTAACGAACTCCTCTTTTGCGAATGCTGCGATCAGCACACGCCTGCAATTCCTCCCCAAGCGGTTTTTCTGGTCCGGTCTGCAAACCTACTATGATATTTTACAGCTTATAGATCAAATACGTGCGGGTGCTCATCCTCACATCCATAAAGATGCACACATCGATTTTTTCTCTTACTCGGTCGGTTCATTCCTGGCAGAACTCATGCTGTTGACGGATGAGAAGGATTATTTTAAAGATTCAAAACTCTGCATGTTCTGTGGAGGACCGCTTCTCAACAGGATGTCACCGGCTTCCAAGTATATCCTTGACAGCGAAGCAAACGTGGCGATTTACTCTTTCTTCATAGAACATCTTGAAGCCGAACTTAAACGTGATAAACGGCTTGCACATTATTTCAGTGATCTTCATCATATTGGAAAATATTTTAAAAGCATGCTCGATTATAATAAGATGATCACTTTCCGTGAAAATCGCTTGAAAAAAATTGCAAAACGGATTTCTGCTTTAGCCCTGCAAAAGGATGAAGTTGTTCCTTCAATCGAAGTCGAACTCTCATTGCACGGGCATGATAACAAAATCCCAATAAAGGTCAAGTCCTTTGATTTTCCTTATCCGTATGACCATGTAATCCCATTCCCAATCTCAGAAAAGGATGAAAAAGAAGTTGATAAATGGTTTACAAAATCCATGAAATTTATTGCAGGACAGCTAAAATAGTTCCGGAGAATGGATGATAAAAAATTTTGATGAACTTCTTGATAAAGTGAAGAAACTTCCTCCAAAAAGAGTTGTCATACCTGCTGCACACACGATGTCTGCGGTTTACTGTGCGACTCTTGCAAAGGAAGAACAGATTGGAGAATTTCTTCTTATCGGTGATAAAGCGCAGATCATAGATTATATTTCCATGTCTGAAGAAAGTCTCGTCGATGCATTTGAGATCATCGATGAAACTGATCCTGAAAAGTGCATATCCCTCGCAGTTGATGCCGTGCTGAATAATGAAGCTGATCTTATTCTGAAGGGTGCCACTACAACCGGGCAGTTAATAAAGGGTTTGATCAATAAAGGGAAGGGGCTTCATACGGGAAATATTCTCAGCGATGTGCTTGTGATTGAAACAAAAGACCGGCTGACACTCATGACAGACGGTGGCATAGTGCGCTACCCGGATGTACAAGAAAAAGTTTCTTTGATAAATAATGCTGTATTTGTAGCCCATAGACTGGAGAATCCTTGTCCAAATGTTGCATTACTCTGCGCTCTTGAGGTTGTCAATCCCAAAATGCCTCCCACAATGGACGCAGCGGAGATAACAAAAATGTATAAAGAGGGAAAAATCACCGGTTGTGTGGTTGAAGGTCCTCTCGCACTTGATGTTGCAGTATCCGAGTATGCAGCAAAGATTAAAAAGATAGATTCCCCGGTTGCAGGCAATGCTGATATCCTTATTATGCCAAACATCGAAGCAGGAAATATATTTGGAAAAGCAATGACCTATTACGCTCATCTAAGTGTTGCTCATGTGATCATTGGAGCAAAAGTACCAATCCTCATAACCTCTCGTGCCGATGATGCGTGGACAAAACTGCATTCTGTGGCATTGGGAATTATATGCGCATAAAGGAGTCATAATGACACGAATTGGATTAACATACAATGATATTCTGCTTATTCCTAATTACTCGGAAGTACTGACCCGACAGGATCCTGATCTTTCTACAAGAGTGACAAAGAATTATAAGATCAAGCTTCCCATTCTCTCTGCCACTATGGACACCATAACCGAGTATGATATGGCAAATGTGCTCAGCGGTTTCGGGGGGCTCGGAATCGTTCACAGATTTTCCTCAATCGAAGAAGAAGCAAGTATTATTGAGCGGCTTCGACTTGCAGAGAATCCAATCAGAGCTGCCTCTATAGGCGTGACTGGAGAGAATAAAGACCGCTTGAAAGCCCTTATTGATGCTGGCGCACAGATAATCTGCATCGATATTGCTCACGGACATCATAAGCTTATGGCAGACACGATCAATATGTGCAAGAAATTCAACATAGACATCATAGCTGGAAATATCGCTACTACCGAAGCTGCAAGATTCCTCTGTGAAAACGGAGCAGATGCGGTCAAGGTTGGGATTGGACCCGGCTCGATGTGTACGACCCGTATAAATACTGGTTTTGGAGTGCCGCAGGTAACTGCGATCGAGGATGTATGCAAAGTGGCACAAGAGTACGATATTCCAGTCATTGCAGATGGCGGAATACAGGATTCGGGCGATGTAGCCAAAGCCCTGGCAGTTGGTGCGGATTCCGTGATGATAGGCGCTTTGTTTGCAGGATGCAAAGAGACACCCGGCACAATCCACAAAGAAGGTAATTTCCCGAATTATCATTTGTATAAACGCTACCGCGGTTCTGCGAGTCTCGAATCCAAACAGCTCCGAAATGATGAAAAAAGGAATGTCGAAGGTGTGAGCACGACTGTTGATTACAAGGGACCTGCAAAGTATGTGATCCGTAATATCGAAGATGGTCTCCGCTCTGCTTTCTCATATGCAGGTGCTACGAATATCAAGGAATTCCATCAAAAAGTAACCTATATTCAAAAGCATTACAAAGATATTCGAACCGTGTAATTAATGAGCATTACGATCCTTGCAGTCGGCAAAAATAAGGATGAGTATATTACTCTTGCAGAAAACGAATATGTAAAGCGGTTCTCCGGTTTTTGTTCTCTTAAGATCGAGACTGTTTCCACTCCCAAATACAAAAGGAATCAATCCGTTGAGAAAATCAAAGAAGGTGAAGGAAAAGCAATCCTGACAGCACTTCCCAACCAATGCTATCTCATTGCTCTTGATGAAAGTGGGAAAGAGTATTCATCACAAGGTTTTGCCCAGCACCTCAATAAGATACTTGTTACTCACAATAAACCTATCTATTTTATGATCGGCGGACCTTATGGGTTTTCTCAGGAAGTCAAAAACCGAGCGGATGAGCTTCTCTCACTTTCACAACTCACCTTCACCCATCAGATGGTGCGGATAATTCTCCTTGAGCAGATATATCGGGCATTCACAATTCTCAAGGGGAAGAAGTATCACTATTAGTTACAATATAACATTCACCACAGAGAACACAGAGAGCACTGAGGAAACTGAATATAAATTACAAGCAATGTGGTCTATCCTACTTATTAAGTGATAAAACCATAAAGATAAAGTATTTCATCAGTTATGTGAAGCTCTAATGATGATTAAGCATAAAAAACTTGCCTGTAAATGAGTTTCTCAATTTTTTTACGCTTGAATGAAATTTGAAATGAGTTAATATGGACATAAAAAAACTTATCATAGCAGCCAAAGAAGCTTCCGAACATTCTTACTCACCTTATTCAAAATATAAAGTAGGAGCAGCGCTGCTCACACGAAATGGAAAAATATATACAGGCACAAACGTCGAGAATGCATCCTTTCCAGCGGGAATGTGTGCGGAAAGAGTCGCACTGTTCGACGCGGTGAAAAATGGAGAAAAAGAATTCGAGGCGCTTGCCATCTATGCGGAAGGTG
>CAYUTH010000121.1:0-3755 GCA_964447485.1 uncultured Candidatus Cloacimonadota bacterium
GTTTGCTTCCGACGTTGAGTTTTGTGATATAATGAGTATACATGCCGTATTCAGGATCAATGCATGAGATCATCAGGGCTTTATTATACCAGTTGCCAGCCACCTGAGTGCTTTCGTATTTGATAATTTTGCTGATTATTGTGCTCAGGTCCATGAGACTCTGTATTGAGATCCTACCTATAAATATATCCGGGAAATAGTCCGTTCCTTCCAATAAAGTATAGGGATGATCCGAGACATCGTACTGAGTTAAATAGCCATCCACATAGAAAGATGGTACGATATAATTACCTGTCACATCTCCCACTAAAATTACAAATTCAGGAGGAACATCCCATGAAAGATATGCATTTTGAATATAATTCCTTATGTCATAATTATCCGGAGATGCGCCAATTTCGGATAATGGTGTAATGGTTACTTCGTGCCCAAGTTTTCTTTTCCATTGCGCAAGTGCTTGAAGTGTACTCACACATGCGTCAGGTGTGATGATGAGATAACTGCCGTTGTCATTGATACCGTCTTTTTGAGCTCCGTACACATGCTCAGATACGATTTTGGAGAACGAGGATGAAGGTCGGCTTTTTGTATCCAATAAAGGATTTTCAGAAATAGTTGAATCCAACAGGAATTTTGCATTGATATTTTTCAGAACTCGAATGACATTTTTAGCAGGGTTGTATTGAATTGCAGCAAGAGAAATCTGGCAAAATCTGTATCCGCGCATAATGACCGGAGAACCGATTTCTACAATTTCCTTTGGATACCATTCATCGCTTTGGTAAAAAGAGTTATCTTTTTCAATCTTATCTTCCCATCCGAAATGCTGAATGGATTGATCAACTACTCTTTCATCATAATCGTATGTGATGCTTTCAAGTACAAAATTTCCTGTTGAAGGAAGCGAGACCAATTTTGTGTAGAGTGGTACTAAAGCTTTTCCTGGTTCTGCTGTGGATGCATATTCTTCTATTGTGACACTGCAAAATTGAAGCTCTCCCCTTTTTTCATTGCTTACTGTGCAGTCATCGAAATTGCCTGTAATTGTCAGATAGTTACTGTTAAGATTAATATCCAGCGCATAAATGCTCACTGGAAGCAGAAGCATAAAAAGTATGCCCGTGAAAAGTATTTTTTTCACGCGACCTCCCCTTTTTGATTTTGAGTTGTAGATAGAAATGTGTGGTTTTTATGTCAAGAAGTAAGAATAACGATACTGGAATATGTCAAACAACAAATCGGTGTTCGATATTCTTAAATTACTTGTTGAATTTTAACATTCATTTTCCTTCTCCTCGATTAGGAGAAGGTTAGGATGAGGTATTTAATAAAGTTAAAATTCAACCTGCACAACTTCACAGATCGAACTAATAATGAAGTTTGATTGATGATTAACGATTTCTGATTTAAGAAGATGGCTAATCAATCCCCGATCAGTAAGCACTTATTCGTGCCGATTATCTCATTTCCTATTTTCACCTGATAGAAATACAAACCCGAAGTAACATTTCTACCCACATCATCTTTACCATCCCAGATAACTGAGGTAACACCTAACCTGTTTGACTGGTGAGTTATCTCGCGAATCAACTGCCCTTTAATGTTGTAGATCAATAAACATGATTTTATACTTTGAGAATCTTTACTGTAATATGAAATTGTTGTGGTGTTAATAATAGGATTTGGATGTGCTTGTACACTTTGATATAATTCTGAAAATCCCTCATCAATTGAATATCCGGTAATCTCTAATGTTACAGGTACTACAGCAACAGTTGTTTCATAATCCGCTTCAAGGATAAGATTACAGGTATGTATTACACTCATTGTATCATTGGTAGCATCAAATTGTAGCTGTAACTCAATTTCCTGACCTGGACTTATTCCACCAGCAGAATCACTCAATGCAATCCAATTTACCTCAGGTGATGAATTATTAATAACAGATACTGACCATAAGAGAGAATCGCTTCCATCATTATTGTTGATTCTTAAAGCAACAGAGGTTGTATCTCCGACATTTAATTGTTGATGTAAAGAATCTGGTTCAACAACTAAAATTGGACACCCATAATTAATATACATATCATATACACCTGAAGATATGTAACACACATAAGAATTGACAGATGATGAATAACCTGGTAAATAATAATCAGGCTCATAAAATGCATCTCCTACCAGCTCAAAGCCAAAACCACCGTTATCATTCGATATTGTGTAATAATTCCTTTCACCTAACATTTGAATCCGAACATTTTCAAGTGGATTATAAAAATAGTCATGTACAAAACCATCTATCCAAGCATAATCATAGGTTATAGCATATGAAAATTTTACATTATAAATATTCCACGATTCAAAATTATTCGTATTCCCACCATGACTTCTAAATTTAAGATTTACATTCCCGTAATAGAGTGGCAGGTCTTCAAATACGATTGTTGTACCTCCAACCTCACCCCAGTTTTGTGATGGATCATCATAAGTCCATATTAGGTCTTCACCACCTGAATGTACAATCCATATTTCCCATACTTCTCCATTACTTGTATTCTTGTTATCAATAAACATTTCAATTTCAAGATCAGCATGATAATATAAATACAGCACATCAAGAGGAGGTGAGATCAATGACATGTCATAATTTTCAATAGTCGGTTGACCAGTTAGTTGTGCATATCCCCCATCATCAGATTGCCATTGCCAATTGGAATTGAACGGAATTTCTTGCCAACCTGTATTCACCCAATCTGTTGAGAAGTCCTCTTCCCACTTTCCATATTCCCGTAATGGAGTTGCACTTTCAATATTCGTAGGTTGCGATTCACCTTCAATATACACTGCCGTGACCCAATATGTATATTCTTGAATATAAACCGCCTGATCGTAGAACGTTGTAGTTGGCATTTCATCAAAAATGTAGTACTTACCTCTATCACTCCTGTAAAGATTATATCGCAGCAGATAATTACTACTCGAATCAGGTGCTTCCCATGATATTCCTATTCTCATGGTATCAGCATAAACAGTGAAATTATTTGGAGCTGGTAAATCCTTATTACTCCCCCATAAAGCTGTTGCAATAAAAACAACAGCAAATCCAACAAAAACATATTTTTTTATACTCATATCACACCTCCATGATGTGTGATTATTTTATGAAGTTTACACATATTTCTGTCAAGATTTCATCTTTATTCTTTTAACATCTGCAATCGGCGTTCGATATTCTTCAATCAGAAGAAAAGGATAATGATGAATAATGATTAGCGATTTCTGATTTACGAAGATGGTTAATCAATCCCCGATCAACAAGCACTTATTCGTACCGATTATCTCATTTCCTGCTTTCACCTGATAAAAATACAAACCTGATGAGACATTATTTCCCATGTAATCTTTTCCATCCCATTCAATTTCATTCAAGCCCTTGATACAACCAACTGCTTCAATTTCTCGGACGAGTTGTCCCTTTATATTGTAAATGACAATCTGTGTTTTCTCATGATTAAATTCTTGTAGATAAAAAGAAATGGTTGTTGAATAAGCAAAAGGGTTTGGATGTGAAGAGAGCTTCTTTGCATGTTCTTCTGTGGAATAGGTTACTTCGAGCGTAATTGGAATATTGATCTTTTGTCCGATGCCTGATTTTATACATAGAAATGCTTCATAGGAGCCGGACTCAAGTCCCTCTGTGGATGCATCGAAATATATATTGGTTGATTCACCCCCGGAGAGTGTACCGGAATGGG
>CAYUTH010000121.1:3855-7041 GCA_964447485.1 uncultured Candidatus Cloacimonadota bacterium
GATGCATCGAAATATATATTGGTTGATTCACCCCCGGAGAGTGTACCGGAATGGGTGCCCAAAGAAAGCCAATATACAGATGGATCGACAATCTTGAAATTGCCTTTGGAGCAATTCGATACACTTAAATCTGAAGATGTAATCTTATATACACACCAATTCGAAGGTGGTCCGGCAACACTATACTCATATTCTCCAGTATTTGGAACTGACTCATCAACGACATCCCAATTATACCCTCCATCCCGGGATATTTCTAAAATAATCTCATCATAAATGCCGTAATAATTCCATGTTAATGTATCAAGTGTATTATATTTTATTTCATCGCCATCTACAGGATGAGTGATATCAAAAATGTTGATCGAAAAATAATCATCTGAACTATCACTTGCATACCCATCTGCATCCCGGATGTTTATTTTACAAAAATTTGATACATCACCGAAAATTTCGCAAGCATATTCGTTTGTATTTGGTATATTCTCAGCAATCAATTCCCAATTCCCATTGATCTGTGTTTTTAAGAAAATTGAAACCCCATCGATACTCCCATAAGTACTCCACCGTATCGTATCAACCGTACTGTAAACCCATGTTTCACCCCCATTTGGATATTCAATCCATAAATATTTATTTGTCGAGGGTTCGAGTGTTATTGAACCCTCAGTAGAATGTGGAGGTTCTCCAGATCCATCTCCCTCAATATACCAATCAATAGTAATAGGACCGGTTACGGTATCTTCCACTGTAACATTTATACCATAAGGATGAATTCCCAGTATATTCAAAGGCAAACCCTGTTCATATCCCCAAAGTGCTTCGACACCATAACCCGTTTGACCATTATACGTAAGCGTCCTGATATTTGTTGCATCATTCACATATACCCCATCGGGGAAATCCATTTTGACACCATACACAGGTTCAGCATCCGGACTGGAGTGGTAAAGGTAGCAATAGATGTCCGTTGGTATATTAGTGTTATAAAATGTTGAGGAAGATATAATGAAATCATTCTCAATATTCTTCCCCCCTCCTGCCTGCTCCTTACCTGTATAATGAGAAGTGGAAATTGAATAGGAAAGATCAGTTGTTGAAGTATTTGTGAGTATGATACAATCTGTTATTGTCGTATCCTGTGGTAATTTGTAACTTAGGGAACAAGGTGTTGCTTCAAGAAGGGGAATCTCAGGACTCTCATGCACTGTGAACAGGATCGCAGTCTCATCTTGAAGTACATGAGCTGTCGGTGCGTATATATTTGAGTAAGTCAGCAGCACTCCGTCAGTTTGTGTAAAGTTCTCAATCCCAACTGTAGCATAATTATCATTTTGATCCACATTAGAAACCGATTTGTATTGAAAAAGGATTTCAACATTTTCGTTGGACGTTGGATAATATTCAGGATCAAAAAGACTTACTTCGAATGTTTCCTTCTGAGTAGGATCATAAGCATTAGCAAAATCCAACCACTCGATAATAAACGTGTGATTGCTATCATCAAACCATATAAAGATATTCCCATCTTGAAGATCATCCCAGAAAGGAGCTATCATTGCAGCCGGTCCACAGCCGGAAGGTATCGTTTTATTTCTATGATATACAAGATCTTCCCTCATAGATAGCCACCCCTCAGAACATATGGTGATTTCGTCATAAAATCTTCCAAAAAACACTACGTCGAAGGGCAAATCAATGTTTGTAATATAACCGTCTGCTGTAATATATACACCTTCGATAAGAGTGCCTTCACCTCCCATAGACGGATCGAGTTCTATCCAGTCAAACACCGGAGCATTGAAATTACCAATATCAGAGCTTTCTATCGCATAATAACCATACTGAGAAAATGTGGGGCTCGATTCTGAAATAACTCCGACCGGAATCGAAAATTGAAGATTTTGTACGAGGGAATCGTCCTTGAGTATCTGCATTTCAAACAATGCGCTTTCGCCCGTGAGAATCTGATGTGGAAGTACGCAAAATGGCAATGCATTAACTCCAGTTCCATTTGATGCAATTGTCGTATAATAACTTTGAGCCTGACTTACAGTGGCTTTATCATTTGTACAGGTGAGTACTGCATGAATGAAGTCAGTTTCTGTCGAACCCGTATTCGTTAATTCTATGAAAACATTATCTTCCTGCCCTTGTATAAGACAGCACTCATTATTTTGAACGACAAAGTGCGATAAAACTAATTCCGGACTATGTATCTCAACCGGTATCATAAAAGTCTGTTCACCAAGATTATAATTAACTTGAACATGCATATCGGCTTCTTTGCCATCGAGCCATTTATCGTCTATTTTGAAAGATAAATCCTGAATTGTATGATATGATTCTGATTGGATCAAAGGAACAAATATGCTATCAGTAATAATTGTGAGCTCAGCGTTGTTAGTTACTATTTGTACGGATATATTTTCCGCTGAATCAGCAGCAGGATTATATAAAGTGAATTCATACTCAACTGTATTTCCCGAGAGAGGATCATCCAAAAAGTTTATATTTATCAATTCTAATAATTCATCAGAATATACTGTCAGATCATTAGTTTTTGGTAAATAGCCATATTTTGACGCAGTGATTTCATATGTGCCCGGGGAAAAGTCTGTGTTGAGTGTAACGCTTCCATTCGCATCTGTTATCCCTTTTGTGATAAGCGAATCATCTTTGGTGAGTGCTACAATAAAATTAGAACAATCGTCATCAACATCAATGTCTGCAATAATGTAATTCTGATTATCGGGAATGCTATCATCACAAACTAAAGTAATATTTTTGGGAGTGTCAGTCCATACCTGCAATCCGGGATCACCAATGAGATTATACACATAAAAATAGAATTGATCAGAGTCTTCCGAACCGCCCCATGCGTGATTATGAGGATAGTTATTATAGAG
This sequence comes from uncultured Candidatus Cloacimonadota bacterium, assembly GCA_964447485.1. Classification (GTDB taxonomy): domain Bacteria; phylum Cloacimonadota; class Cloacimonadia; order JGIOTU-2; family JGIOTU-2; genus Celaenobacter. The sequence goes on from CAYUTH010000121.1 coordinate 6,765, forward strand.
TTCCATTTTCCCGCGCAGAAGCATTTCTCCGCATCGATACAATCCTTCTTGCGTGATGCCTTGATAAATTCCCATATCATTACAATTGTTCCATGGCGTTTTTGTATCTGGTTCACTTGGTCCGATAAAACTGATCGCACCCTTTGGAGTTGTTGTTGTGCCAGCCACAAGCCATGCTTCTCCGAAACAGCGATGTGCCCCTTCTGCAGCAAAATTACCTCCACCACACGTTATACTTGTGACCATGGGAAGCATATAACCATTATTTAAGTATGAT
>CAYUTH010000122.1:0-7015 GCA_964447485.1 uncultured Candidatus Cloacimonadota bacterium
TTTATCCATAATACTCCAACAAAATCTTCACTCAATTTCTGGGGGTATGCATGTTAGCAAACAAAACGATTTAGGATATGGCATGACCCGGATATTATCGTGGTGGGTTAAATGCGGGACCACGACACAACCGGCAATTGCTAAAAACACTTTTGTTCAGTCACCACTTACTAGCATACAATTGTATGGAATGGGAAAGATGAGCATGGAAAAGAACTTCAGCCCGGGGTGTATTTCTATAACCTGATCGTAAATGGGAGTATAGCGGAAACGAAGAAACTGATTTTGATGAAGTAAAATACACGACTCAGCGTGTAAACACGAATATGCGTGTAAAGATGAGTCGGGTGGAAAGAATGAGAACATCCCGGGTCGATCCCTTCACGACCGACTCGTGATTCACCAAGCTGGGTCTTGGTAAATAGTAATAAAAAAAGGGCTGATTGCTTTCAGCCCTTAAATATTTTCCTACATCCCGAATGAATGCTTCGTCTGTTTATTTCTTGATAGTACCTTCTTTATAAAATGGCGGCTTGATAACCGTGGCAGGAAACATTGTGCCGCGGATGTCAATTTCAATCTGGTTTCCTGCTTTCATATAATCGCGATGCACATAACCGGTTCCAATGCCCACTCCCAAACTCGGCGACATTGTGCCGCTGCGAACTTCCCCTATTTCTTTAGCATCTTTAAATATCTTATAATGAGGTCTCGGAATCCCTTTTCCGTCCATCACAAATGGAATAAGTTTTCTCTGTATCTTTTCCTGATTGACTTTTTCAAGAGCTACTTTTCCTATAAAATCACCTTTTTCAAACTTCACAGCCCATCGAAGCCCTGCTTCCAGCGGATTGGTCCCTTTATCAATATCATTTCCATAGAGAGGATATTTCATTTCAAGACGAAGTGTGTCACGCGCACCAAGCCCTATTGGTTCTATCTCAAATTCTTCACCAGCTTTTTCGACTTTATACCACAGTTCCTCTGCTCTTTCAATATCCGTAAAATATATCTCAAATCCGTCTTCACCTGTATAACCTGTTCGGGATACCAATGCAGGCACACCATCAATTTTGGAATGTATAAAATGATAGTACTCAACTGTGGACAGATCATCCTTCACAAGCTTTTGCACAACGGCTTCTGCCCGAGGTCCCTGCACGCCGATCAGCGCTGTATCATCGCTTACATTGATAAGCTCGACACCGTCAATAAGATTACTTTTCAACCACTCGAAATCCTTCTCAAGGTTTGATGCATTGACTACGAGATAATAAAAATCCACATCTCTATAAACCAGCAGATCATCAACAATACCGCTATCGGGATAGCACATATTGCTGTATTGCACCTGTCCAACATCAAGAGCGGCAACGTCATTTATTGTTGTTTTCTGCAAAAAATCAAGGGCTTTCGGTCCTTTTATCATGAATTCCCCCATATGACTGAGGTCGAACATACCAACTGATTCACGGACTTTTTTATGCTCATGCACAATACCGTTCTTGTACTGAATAGGCATTTCATATCCGGCAAAGGGCAATATTTTAGCTCCCATTTTGTTATGGATATTATAAAAAGGTGTCTTTTTGACCATCATTACTCCTTATATCAAATATTTTTTACCACGAAAAGCACTAAAAGCACAAAAACAGATTTTAAGAGAAAATATTCTTTTAACGTTATTTTATTAGTTTCGTGTATTTCGTGGTTTATCATTTTTTTCCTTATATTTTATCAATATTTGTTTGTAAGAAATTTCGTACTATTGCAGCTTGTCAAATTTGTTGGAAAACTCACTTCGTGCGAATGGATTCTGCTTTTCTTTCTTCCTTACGCACATACAAAGAGACATCGGCTTTTTTGATGATCTCGTCCGCAGTCTGGGCTTCATTATATTCTGCAAAACCGAAGGAGATGCCCATTGCAAAATTATGATGGTGATCCCCAAATATAGTCTGGGAAATGGTATTTTCTATCTTATAGGCAATTGTTTGCGCACCTTCATCATCGGTTTCCGGCAGTAACAGCATGAACTCATCTCCACCCCACCGTCCAACAAAATCCTGTTTGCGAACAGTCTCCTTTATGGTTTCTGCAAGTTGTACCAGTGCATTGTCTCCGAGATTGTGACCGTGTGTATCATTCACTTCTTTAAAATTATCAATATCTCCCATAAGGACGGAAAACGATATCTTGCTTCTTTCAAACTGGCATTTCAGATACTCAATTTTCTCCACAAGAAATCTGCGGTTATAAAGCTCTGTAACGGGATCTGTCTCTGTGAGATCAAGCAGTTTTTTATTAAGTCCATCGAGTTTTTTATGAAGTTTGGAGTGCATACGATAACGGCTTAAAAATACAATTACCAGCGTGAAGATCAACAGAAAAATGAGGATTATAGAATTTCTCTCATTCCTCGATTTTGCTATTTCTAGTTCATGAAGCTTCTTTTCTTTTTTCAGAAGTTCCAGTTCTTTTTCTTTTTGGGACGCAGCATAGCGCACCTCAAGTTCAGAGATACTTTCAGTTATTTCCCTGGAAAAAATCAGCTCATGCAGTGTAAGATATTTTTGAAAATAGGATGCGGCATTCTTATAATCACTCTGATCAGCATAATGTTCAGAGATCAGTTTGTACGCTTCTGATAATCCCTTGTCGTCATTGCTCTGTTGTGCGAGAGTAATCGCCCGGAGCAGACTGTCAACCCTTGCATCTGCCTGTGCGTGCAGAGAGAAGCACAAGATGAAGAACAAGACTGTGAAAATTCTAACTCGCAATGATACCATCTTTTAAACCCTATCCAGCTTTATCATGTTAACCTCTGTGCTGGTCTGTAATGGAATGCCTGTAACAAAGACCATGATATTATCTTTCTCGATAAGATGTTGTTCAATTGCGAACTCCTTAACTTTATGAAGTGTGGCGTCCGTTTCTTCGAGATTTTCTAAATAGTAACAACTCACACCCCAGACCAGTTGGAGGAAATTCATAGTGCGTTCATTTTCTGTGAAAGCATAAATTGGAGTATTCACACGAAATTTTGAAAGATGCCGCGCGGTTCTTCCGGATTTTGTTATTGCAAAGATGGCAGTTGCATTTGTGTCCTGTGCAATTGCGCATGCTGCTTTGGATAGATCGATTGCAAACTGGCTTGTGCGGAAGGATGAGCTGAAGAGCTCCGGGTTTGGAATGCACTCACGCTCGGATCTGGAAACGATTTTTTTCATCATTGCTACTGCAGCGTCCGGATGTTTTCCTATAGATGTCTCAGCACTCAGCATAACTGCATCTGTGCCGTCAAATACTGCATTTGCCACATCACTGGCTTCAGCCCGGGTCGGAAGAGAATTTTCCACCATTGACTCAAGCATCTGCGTAGCCGTAATAACAGGTGTGCTCGCATTTTTGCACTTGATAATTATTCGTTTTTGAAGAAGAGGGACTTCTTCTGTGGGCATCTCTACCCCAAGATCGCCGCGAGCGATCATGACCGCATCTGAATGGGAAATGATCTCATCAATATCTTCTATGGCTTCAGGTTTCTCAATTTTTGCGATGATCGGGTTGTGGGCATTTTTTTCTAAAAGGATTTCTCTCAGCATATCTATATCATGAAAAGAACGCACAAAGGAGAGTGCGAAGAAATCAATGCCATGCTGAAGTGCAAAATTAATATCCTTTATATCCTTTTCGGTTATTGTCGGCGTGTTGATCCGAACACCCGGCAGGTTGATGCCTTTCCGGGATTTGATAGTGCCGCCATTTGTCACAACACACTCAACATCATTGCCGATTATGTCTTTCACTTTCAGCGAGATATAGCCGTCATCAATGAGAATTATATCTCCTTTTTTGACGTCATGCGGAAGGTTGGAATACGAAGTGCTGATCTTCTGACGGGTGCCCGTAATATTCTCAGTCGTAATTATGAGCATGTCGCCAGGTTCTACCTCGAACTCATTTTCAATATTCCCTATCCGCAATTTGGGACCACTGAGATCTGCGATTATTGGGATATGATATCCAAGGGTATCCGATACATTTTTTATATTAGTGATATGTTTGAAGTGTTCTTCATAAGTGCCGTGCGAAAAATTCAACCGCGCGATATTCATTCCGACTTGGGCAAGCTTCAACACTTCTTCTGCTGAGGAAGATGCAGGTCCGATTGTGCAGATTATCTTAGTTTTTGTTTTCATATTATAACTCATTGACCTCTACCTCGAAATTCATCACACAATTTTTCCCGAGATTTTTTCCATTATAAAGCGCCTGATCTGCCTTCTTGATCAGATCGGTACAGCCCATATCATATCTGTATTCTGCTATACCTATCGTAAGAGATGTATTCAAAGTGTGGTGGTTAAAGTAAAAAGAGTTTTTATCAACTTTTGTTCGTATCTTCTCTCCAAGGATCATGCCGCCTTTTGCGGGAGTGTCCGGAAGCAGCAGTATTAATTCATCTCCCCCCCAACGCCCGATAAAATCCTGCTTACGAATATTATCTTTGATAAGGTTTCCAAGCGAAATCAGAATGTGGTCACCTGCATCATGTCCATAGGTATCGTTTATTTTTTTGAAATTATCAATATCAGCGATCATGACCGTAAAAGGGCGTCCGTTGCGCTCATATGCAATCTGCTGATATTCGATTTTCTCAATGATATTTCTGCGATTGCTCAACTTCGTGAGTGTATCTGTTTTTGAGAGTGCATCGAGCTGTTGATTGCGCTGCTTCAATTTGATGTTTGCATGACGTTTGTACCTGGAACGATTCCGAATCGCTAACGATAGAAGAATGACGTTGATGATAACAGCGATCAAAAGCACACTTAACCTTTTATACTTCTTGATCTTGAGCTTCCTAATGCCCTGCTCTTTCATCAGAAGACTGAGCTCTCTCTCTTTTTTCTCAATATTATATTTTGTTTGCAAACCGAGTATTTTATTTTCATTTTCCAGTTCGCAGATGTTATCACACAGATCCGCATATTTGAGCATGTATAAATATGAACTCTCATATAATCCAAGTTTCTGCTCAACGATGAAAAGTGCTTTATAGGAGTCAAGAACCAGCAGTTGATTGTCAATAGTATGAGCTAATTCCAGGGCTTTTGCATACTGCTTTTTTGCCTGTTCATACTCTCCCTTTTCAACGTACACATCACCAATGTGCAATAAGGAATGAATCTGTACAGTCGTGTCACCAACCTCTAAAGACAGTGCTTGGGCTTTATCGTGATATGAAAGTGCGGTTTCAGGATCTCCAGTCTTAAGATACAGCACACCAATATTGTCCAGGGTTTCTGTAAGTCTTTCTTTCTCGTTTGATTTTTGCTCAAGTTCTTGAGCTTTCAAATAATACCCGAGAGCATTCTCAAAATCACCCAATTGGCTGAGTGTACGAGCAATATTATGAAGCACTTGATCCTGTTCCTTCACAGAGCCGATCTTTTCGAGAAATCTATGGCTTCGTTTATAGTATATGAGCGCTATTTTTTTATCACCAATTTGATCATACACCAAAGCAAGAATGGTCAGCGCCCCTGCTGTTTCCTTCCCGTTATTCATATCCTGATATAACGAAAGTGCTTCCAGATGATAATCGAGAGCTTTTTGATAATCGCCAAGAGAATAATACACATTCCCGAGATTGTATATGATCCATGCTGAGAATTTATTATTCGGGATTTGCTCTGCTTGCGCTTTTGCCTGAAGGTAATTTTGTATTGCTTCAGCGTACTCCCCGAGAAGTTCTCTTGTGATCGCTGCGTTGTTTAAGAAATGGACTCTCGTGCTTAAGTCATCGGGATCTTTGAGTGACTCCAATCCTTTTTCATAATTTACCAATGCTTCTTCGTGCTCGCCAACATAAAGATAGCAATTACCCATCGCAAAATAAATCCATACTTTCAACCCATCATTTTTATCACTCTTCTCCAGCGCTTGAACAAGATACTTGATCGCATTCCCATAATCTTCCTGAGAATAATAGGAAAGAGCTTTTTGATATAAACCGAGAGCGTCCGTATTGTCAGCTTGAACTGATTGGGACGCCAGAAAGACCTTTCGTGCATGCGCAAGATTCTCTGCTGTGGTAAGTTCTATATCCTCCCTTGAAATAAGATCATAAATCCTGTAATGCATTTCTGGCAGTTGGTAAGTATAGTTTTCCTCTACATCATCATTAACATCTGCCTGAAGAAGTATGCTCTGCATCAAGAGCAACAGCAAAATGGTAAATGCGCTATAAGCTTTTATCGAATTGATGCTTTGTCCTTCACGTTTCATATTATAACGTACTTCTCATGGATCAACATAAAATGGGTAATACATATATCGAGGGCAGGAAACAATTAATCTGCTTTATCTTCATAGACACAGCTCCGCAAATAGTATTGATTATTTGGTGAATAAACGCGGGAACTTTGTCAATGTTTATGGAAATTATTGGTTTCCTCACAAAAAAAAATTTAAATAATGGTGTTTTTTTATTCACACCATTGCAATTGATTACTCCCAGTAAACGGACAAGCTGATCGTCGCAAGGTTGAGCTATACTATTTCAGCTTCACTACCTTCCCAATTTGTTCATTATTTCCGGACAATTTATAGAAATACACGCCCGTTCCTACTTCTATGCCGTTCTCATCCTTCCCATCCCAGGTTGCTTCGTGAAAGCGCGGAAGCGAAGAGGTGAAAATGCGTAACTCGCGCACAAGTTGCCCCTTTATATTATAAATCTTCACCTCCGTGTTCTCTGTGATCTCTGAGGTTTTATTGAACTGTAAAGTTGTCGAGGTCGAGAAGGGATTTGGGTAAGCCGAAATGAAAAGGTCGTTCTCTCCATGTTCTTGTTCCGGCTCATCAACATCAAAGGTTTCAGTCATTGGAAGAGCTAATTGTGTAAATTCTCCGTCGATGACCTCTATATTATATTCTATCACATCATCGTAAAATACCCGCTCTGCATAAATATCATACATTCCTTCAGAAAGTTTGTATTCAAAAT
>CAYUTH010000123.1:0-7006 GCA_964447485.1 uncultured Candidatus Cloacimonadota bacterium
CTAAAAGAGCGATCATCGTTCGGGGTGTCGCAACCCCGGAACCATTCAAAGTGTGCACAAAATGCACTTTCCCATCTTGGGATGAACGGAACCGAATTTGGGCTCGCCTGGATTGGAAGTCAATAAAATTCGAACATGAGCTCACTTCCAGGTATTTTCCCAACCCAGCAGACCATACTTCAATGTCATAGCACTTGTATGCGGCAAAGCTCAGATCGCCGCTGCAAAGCTGCATAACCCGATAGGGCAAACCCAATTGCTGCAAAACCGCTTCCGCCTGTGATAGAATTTCCTGCAATGCAATTTCAGAACTTTCCGGTCTCACAAACTGTACAAGCTCGACCTTGTTGAATTGATGCACGCGCTGCAAACCCTTTGTGTCTTTTCCATAAGATCCGGCTTCTCTTCTAAAACAGGGAGTATATGCGGTATATTTGAGAGGAAGCTGCTCATCCTGCAATATCTCATCCTGATGAAGGTTGGTAAGCGGAACTTCACCTGTCGGAATAAGGAAAAGATCATCCTCATTAATATGATACATATCAAATTCCAGCTTGGGCAGTTGACCAGTTCCTGTCATAGTTTTGCGGTTCGCAACAAACGGGGGAAATATCTCTTTATAGCCATGCTCTTCCCGATGGAAATCCAGCATGAAATTGATCAAAGCCCTTTCGAGTTGAGCTCCCATGCCAGTATAACAAGGAAATCCGCTGCCAGCTATCTTTGCTGCACGCTGTAAATCAAGTAAGCCCAACTTGTCTGCAAGCTGTATATGATCGAGCGGCTTGAAATCAAATACTGGTTTTTCGCCCCATTCCCGGATAAACCTGTTATCAGATTCATCAAACCCAATTGGAACAGACTTATCAAATATATTCGGAATTGCGAGCAGCTCCTTTTCCAGAGCTTCGCCAATTTCGTTGATTTCCTGCTGGATTGCTTTTGTTTCGTCAGCTACTTTTTTCATCGCTGCGATCTGATCATCAGCAGTTTGCCCTTGCTTCTTAAGCTGGGCGATCTCTTTCGAGACAGCGTTCTGCACTTGGCGTTTCTCTTCAAAATCAAAGAGAAGCTGGCGGTGTTTATTGTCTAACTCAAGAACAGTATCGAGCTGTGCTTTCTCGCCCTTATTTTTGATACACTGTCGCACAAATTCGGGGTCTTTTCTAATAAGTTTTATATCTAACATTTTACTGATTTTTCCTTTGAACAACTTCTTCAGAAATTTTTATGATCTCTATATAATCATTGATTTGGAGACTGGCTCCGCCAATAAGTGCGCCATCGATATCCGGCTTTATAAGAAGCCCCTCGCAGTTGGCGACTTTTACACTGCCGCCATAAAGGATAGGCGTTTTCTCTGCGACGCTTGTGTCGAAATGCTCAGATAGCCAGTTTCTGATGAACGCATGCGCATCTTGAGCAATTTCCGGAGTAGCTGTCTTGCCGGTGCCAATTGCCCAGACCGGCTCGTATGCAATTACGATATGCTCCATATCCTTCTCATGCACATCCTGCAATCCACGCGCAAGCTGGGTATCAAGAACCTGCTCTGTCAAGCCCCTGTCTCTCTGATCTTCCTTCTCACCAATACAGAATACAATATGCTTTCTGTGCTCGATCAATGCTAATATTTTCAGATTGATATCTTCATCGGTCTCATGGAAAATATGACGCCGTTCGGAATGCCCGACTAATGCATATTTGCACCCAATCGATGTGAGCATCGGCGCTGATATCTCGCCTGTGAATGCGCCAAAATCTTTGAAATATATATTTTGAACACCGATATCAATATCATTTTCTCTTGTTTTTTCAAGAGCAGTCATTGTGTATAAACTTGGCGGAAAGATCAAAAGCTGATTTTTATGGGAAGAGTCCTTCTCCCAAGCTGAAAGTTCCTCAAAAAAAGTTATAGTTTCTTCGAGGGTTTTATACATTTTCCAATTTCCTGATATGATCATCCTACGCATAGGTGTCCTTTCCGTTAAAGAATATTATTAAATCTAAGCAATTTTAATATGCTCTAATAATAAACCTTTCATCATCAACCATAATTACAAGAGTGTTTTCTTTAAGTTCTTCCATAGTCTCAACACCGTAGAAGAAACAATGTCCTTTTTCATTGAGTTCTTCGAAGTCTTCATATTCTGTGTATTTACAACAAAGTGTAATTACATAAAGCTCCATTTTTTCCCCCCGGTCATCTTCAAATTTACTAAGATAGTTGTAAAGTGCTTCAAGCCCTGCTGGTGAAAATTCGTCTCTGCCAAATTCACTAAAAGCATTTTTAAAATCTCTGAGGGAAAGTGTTTCTTTCAGTTTCTTTTTCATCGTCATTTGTTCAGCTCGTTATAAATTGCTAAATTAATAAAATCCTGTAGAGTGATATTGTATGCTTTAGCTTTTGCTTGCTGTAATAATTCATTGAACTTTATAATAATGAATGAATATTATAGTAATATAATATATATACTATTGTTGTTTTTTAATATAATCGATTTCTTCTTTTGCAAACTTGCCGAGTTGGGGATTGTTCACAATGAGTTCAAATTCTGATATTGCCTTACTCCACTGCCCTTCTTCTCGATATATCTTGCCCATATAGTAATGTGTCTGAGGGTTATTTTGATCAATACTCAAAACATCCTGTAAAAATTGTTTCGCTGTGGAATAATCTCCCTTATCATAATAAAGATGTCCAACCGTAAATGCGATATCCTTATCATTTTTTAGAGCAAGAGAATTTTCAAAAGCAAGAATAGCTTTGTCGATCTGTCCCATATTTTGATAAAAAATACCGAGGTTTTTATAGACTTTTCTCAGGATATAATCAGCCGGTTCAGTTGCAATATAGTCCTCGTATGCTTTTATCGCCTTTGGTGTCTCATCAGTTTTATGATAGAACATAGCTATCTTTTCAAGGAATTCAACTTTTTTCGGGTTGAGATTGAACGCATCCGTATAATATATTATCGCATTCGGAAGATCGTTATTATCTTCATAGATTGTTGCGATTTTTTTACTAATTTTGTATTCGTCATAGTTTTCATCATAATCGAGAAGAACCTGTAACTCTTGAGCGCTATCTCCCATTGCATTATAGATTGTGCTGAGAGAAATCACGATCTGATAGTTGTCCGGCTCGTATTGCTGGCGAAGTCCATAGAATTCGATTGCTTTGGGATATTGCTTGGTGGTATAATACATCACAGAGAGGTTCTTGTATAATTCGCGGATGCGGTCGGTTTTCGGATTGGCTTCTGTATCGATCTTTTTATAGAGATCAAGAGATGTGACAAACTTATCTATTGCTCCCTGATAATCTTTCTGAGTATAGAGCTCCACGCCTTCATTATAGGCAGTTCCTGCGTCATATTCTATTTGTTGGACATCTCTGTCCGTCATTTCCTGCGCAATGAGAACTCCGGTTATCGCACAAGTTGCTAAAGCTATGATAAAAAGCTTTTTAAACATAGTTAGAACTCCTTTATGTTTCATTTTTTTATGCTCTTGGATGATAGAGGGAATGAACTTCTTTGAGATAATTCCTGTCAATATTTGTGTAAATTTGGGTAGTGCTGATGCTGCTGTGCCCGAGTAAGGTCTGCACGATCCTCAGATTTGCGCCGCCCTGCAGCAGATGCGTGGCAAAGGAGTGACGAAGTGTGTGAGGAGATACATGACTTTTTATCCCTGCTTGATGAGCATATGCATCGATTATCTTCCAGCAGCCCATCCTGCTGAGTTTATTCCCGAATCTATTGAGGAAGAGAATATTATTCTGTTTATATTTCAGAAGCTTCTGCCTCGCATTGTTAATATAGTTCTCGCAATAGGTCAATGCAGTTTGTGAGATTGGCACGTAGCGCTCTTTCCGCCCTTTTCCAAACAATCTGACGATCATCTCATCAATATAAAGATCCCCGACTCGCAGGTCTATCATTTCTGAAATGCGCGCTCCCGTAGAATAGAGAAATTCGAGGATTGCACGATCCCGGGTGCCGAACTCATCCGTTCTCTCCACCGCATTGATAAGTGCATCCACCTCTTCGATCGAGAGCACATCCGGCAGAGATGCAGAAACTTTGGGGGAAGGAAAGCGCTCGAAAATCGGCTCAGGTACAAGCTGCTCTATATACAGGAATTTATAAAAATTTGCAAGCGAACTTCGTTTACGTGCAACTGTCTTATCTGACGCCCCGTGTTTATAGAGAAAATTCATATACTTGATCACGTCGTCAGAAGTAATTTTTGTGAGATCCCCCACGCTTTTTTCTTGGGAAAAAAGTCGTATATCACGCTCATAAGCGAGGATTGAATTCCCTACTAAGCCCTTTTCAAACTGCAGGTAGAATTTGTATTTGTTGATCAGACTTACATCTTTTTCAGACAGAACACTTTCATTTTTCATGTTCATAATGTAATATCAAGTTTACATAACGTCAAGAATTGAAAAGATTTTGAGTGTGAAAATTTTTCTGTTGACAAGTAACTTTTGTTCTCATTTTTTTATCCCCAATAAGGATTTAAGATATGAATTATTTATGAAAAGTAAAAATAGAAGTCTCATTACTACAGAAATCTACACCCACATGTTCACAAAAAATCTACAAAATATAATTTCACTAGCTGATTATATTTTTTCACATAAAGGAAAAATAAACGAATGAAATATTCGTTTAGCAAGCAAATTGAGCTGAATAAACGACATATTGCGTTTAGTCGGGTGTTAGGCGCAATTGGAACTTTCAATGATGGTTAATAATATTAGGGATATCTTTTTGAATTAAAAATTGATTAAAATCCTTAAAATCTTAAATTTGTTTTTATAAAAATAACTCATGGAAAAAATAAAATATATAGACCTTTTTTGTGGAATAGGTGGTTTCAGAGTCGCAATGGAAGAAGTTTGTAAAGAAAATGATTTAATACCGGAATGCGTATTTTCATCTGATATTGACACTTCTTGCCAAATAAGTTATGAAGCTAATTTTAGAGAAAAACCATTTGGTGATATTACTGAAATTGATGAAAAAGACATTCCAGACCACGATATTTTATTTGCAGGTTTTCCCTGTCAACCATTCAGCATAATTGGACAAAGACAAGGATTTAATGATATTCGAGGCACATTATTTTTTGATATTGCAAGAATTCTTGAACATAAAAAACCAAAAGCATTTGTCTTAGAAAATGTTAAACAATTGGTTGGTCATGATAAAGGAAAAACACTGAAAGTAATCATAAGTACGTTAAAAGAATTGGGTTATCATGTTCAATATGCGGTTTTAAATGCACTTGACTATGGACTTCCACAAAAAAGAGAACGAGTTATAATTATTGGACACAAAGACCCTATTTTCTTTAGTTTCCCATCGCCAATAAGACCTTTTAAACCTCTTTCAGAAATATTAGAAAAGAAAGTTGATTCAAAACATTTGGCTTCTGAATACATTTTAAATAAACGTAAAGAGAAACATCAGTCTGCATACAAACTATCAATCTGGCATGAAAATAAGTCTGGAAATATTTGTTCTTATCCATATTCATGTTCTTTAAGGGCTGGAGCATCGTACAACTATCTCCTTGTAAATGGAGAAAGACGCTTAACTCCGCGAGAAATGTTCAGACTTCAAGGTTTTCCTGATTCTTATAAAATTGTCGTAAATGACTCTCAAGCGAGAAAACAAGCAGGAAATGCTGTTCCTGTGAATCTTGTTAAAGCAGTTATGTTAAAATTAATACCTTTTGTTGCAACCTCACTTGATACGACCTCTGTACTTAGAGATTATGAAGTAAATTATACTAACTCATAATGGAACGAAAAACACCTAAACTTAGAACCGTAAGTAAATCACTTCCGCCATTTAAATTAAATGAATTTCCAAAAGAATTTCCATTTTTAGTTGGGGAACAGCTCATTTATATTTTAGCAACAAGAGGTGAAACGGATATTGAGGGAAAAGAATGGGAACAAATTTTTGCAAATTCTATTGGTGCAGATTGGAAGCCATCTAACGTTGGGCTTGATGATATTGTTTTAGGAAATACTGCATGGGGAGCAAAATCTGTTAAACATAAATATCCCTCAAAACAGAAAAAAGTCAGATTGATTTCTGGACGAAATGATTTACAATTTTCATTTGGATATAATGCCAAACCTGGCGAAAAAGCTGATGAAACCGGCGAACTGGTATTAAATATTTTTAATGAGCGAGTTTCCAAAATTAGAGAGACATACAAAAATCTTAGGACAATTGTTTTAATTCGTTCCTACGATTTATCTGAAGTTGTAATTTTTGAGTATGATACGATTCGTTATGACCCTGAGTTGTATTACTGGAAATGGAATAAAAGTAAAAATTTAGAAGGATTTTGTAAAAAAGATGATAGTCATAAATTTACTTGGCAATCAGGTGGAACACAATTTACGATAATAGAAGAAGTGCCTAATGAGCAAACAGTTATAAATGTAAAAAAACCAAATCTAATTGATAAAGAATACATTCTTGGAAAGATTGGTTTTGATAAATCTTGGATAACAGCAACTAAAAAAAATGGCTGATGTTTTTACAAAAGAAAAGCGCAGTCAAATTATGCGGCAAGTAAAAAGTAGTCGCAATAAATCAACTGAATTAAAACTGATTCAATATTTTAAAAGCCATAAAATAATTGGCTGGCGAAGAAATTATAAAATTTTTGGAAATCCTGATTTTGTTTTTGTTACCCAAAAAACTGCAATTTTCGTTGATGGATGTTTCTGGCATGGACACAATTGCAGAAACACAAAACCAAAAGCAAATAAAGAATATTGGGATAATAAAATCAGAAGAAACATTCAACGCGATGAACTTGTGACTGAATATTTGAAAATAAAAGGTTGGAATGTTATCCGTATTTGGGAATGTGAATTAAAAAATGAAAAAGTTGTCCTTGAAAAAATAACAAAAGCGCCTAACAAAGTGTAAAAATAATAGCCGGGATAGTAGTAAATTCAAGGGTT
>CAYUTH010000124.1:0-6980 GCA_964447485.1 uncultured Candidatus Cloacimonadota bacterium
GTACTCACCCTCTTCCACGAACATTTTACTGATGCGTCCGCTCAGCTTTGATTTTACATTGACTTCTTTAACCGGTCTGATCTCGCCCACTTCATCAAGCACAATTGAGATGTCATCTATCTTGGCAACTGCGGTTGGCGTTTTTTTGCCGCCTTCCTGTTCGGTTGTTTTCTTTTTACCTGTCACAGAAACAACAACCACCACAATGATAACGACAACGATTATGATCCACACAAATTTTTTCATACTTACCTGCCTTAATATCTGTTTAACAATTTTTCGTTTGTAATAAGATGAATATTTTCCTGAGCCATTATAAGAGAATAATATTGGCTGATCCTGGAGCTCATACTTTTAAAACGTTCCTGCCGTGCATTTTCCAACTCAGTCAGGTCTGCTTGCCCGAGACGGTATTTTTCATTCACCAGATTGAAATGCATTTCGGACAGATTTTCCTGCTTTTTTGCAAGTTCATAACTCTGTTGAAGCTGGTTGAAATTTTTTACTGCTTGCACAAAATCCTGCTGCTCACCTTTTTTCTTATGTTCATACAAAAGTTTCGCCTGCTTGTAACTATAGTGAGAAGACTTGTTCGAAGGAAGATTCGTCAAAGGATTTAACAAAGGATAGGAAAGCGCAAGTGTGTATTTAACTGGGGAGCTCTTACTATCAAAATCGAAGAGACCGGTCTTTTCCCAGGGAAGTGTTTTATTCACCGAAAAACTCAATGTCGGAATGAACTCGAGCCAATTCTGAACATAACTCAGCTTGGATTGTTTCATGCTTTCTTTATAAGAATTTACAGTAAGATTTTGATCAATATCGAGACTGAATGTCTGGTTCTCGGTAAACTTATAATCAAGCTCGGCAAATGTATAGCTTTCATCATAATCAATGCTCAATAGAAAGCACAGATCCATTTTGCTGTTCTCATAGTTATATTCGGACTTCAATGAGTCGATCTGAGCGCTTGAAAGATCGATTTCTGCCTGCTGCATATCAAGCTCTGAAACTTTACCGTACGTTCTGAGGGTTTTTGTCTCATCATGATTCATCTTCGCGATCTTCAACGCCATTTTGGAAACATCATAAAGTTTTTCGTTTTGAAGCACACCCAGATAGGATGAGATGATATTATAGATGAGATTTTTTCTCGTGATCTCAAGGTCGATCTTACTTTTCTTGAGAGATGACAGGTTACTTGAGATATTGAAATAACGGTTATCATCGCTGTAAACAGTCTCGGTAATACTGATGCTCCCTGATTTTGAAGTGGAGTTGGAAGTTTCTGTATTTGAAATCGAATAGTTCGCATTGGGAAGGATATCGAGGAATGATGAGTAGAGACTTTGCTTTGATTTCTTCAGTGTGTATATCTGGTTTGTGATGTCATAAGAATTTTCCAGACCGAGCTGAATGACCTTATCAATGTTAAAGGTTTCAGCATAAGACATGCCTGCACATAATAATATAAGTGCACTAAGGAATATTTTTTTCATGGAGACCTCTTTCTTTATTTCATTTAGAAGACAATAAGCAAAATTAGGTTTAATAAACCAAAGAGTAATCCGAAAAATGCCCCTATGATCACCAATGGTTTTGTGAGATAATATTTTGCTTTATCTTCAATAAATTTCATATTTTTGTCTGATAACAGATCGAATATTTTTTCTCTGATCTTATATTTTTCTGCAAGATTGGGAATAAAATTCCTGAATAATTCTTTCAAAAAATGGTCTGAGACAACCTGCACAAAGGAGAGAACCGGTTTCTGGATGAAAGGTGGAAGTTTCTGCATCGACAACTTTTCTTCAATCCATTGCTGGATCTTTTCGTAAATGCTCCGAATAAATTCTTCCTTTTTCACATTTACCACGCCGTCCGGGAAGCGTTCTATATAGGTTTCATATTTATCTTTGATGATCTTAGCGAGCTTATTCCTGAAGAAAATAAGAATTCCAACAAGAGGAAGCTCTTTCCCGAATAGTTTGAGCTTCTTTCTCGGATGAAAAAATATCATAAAAAGGAAATAGAAAAATCCTATTCCCCAGAGAATATTAAGTATAAAAATTATAATGATGAAATACCACTGCATCAGAAACCTCTCCCTATTCCTCCGCCTCCGCTCATACCTCCTCCGAAGCCCCCAAAGCCCCCAAAACCACCGCTGCCACTGCTCCAGCTCCCGCCCGAGCTCCTTCCGCCGCCCATTCCTCCAAGAAAGAGAAATGGTAGGAAGCCCATGCGACCGCCGAAAATCAGCATGAGAACTATAAATCCTATAATAAATTTGATGATACGTCTGGGATCTGTTTGCCCATCTAATTGATATGATCCTTCAGGAACGCCATCGAACTGTACTCCATAATGCTTACCAATGACAGACGCAAGCACAAGATATCCCTGAAGTACGCCTTGATCCCAATTATTATTTCTGAGATATGGAACTATATAAGTATCTGCGATCTCACCAGCAAGTCCGTCTGTGATGAAGCCCTCAGCACCGTAGCCGACTTCGATCTTCAGCTTGCGTTCATCTATTGCAATGAGAACAAGACAGCCCTCATCATCTTTGGTGCCCACACCCCATTTTTCATATAATTTATTTGCGTATGTGAAATAGTCTTCTCCCTGCATATCTTTGACAACTGCGACCGCAAGTTCAAAGCCTGTTTTCTGTTTGATCTCAAGCGCAAGGCTGTTAAGCTGACTGACTGTACTGCTGGAGAGCGCACCTGCGAAATCATTCACCCACTGTGTGGGAGAGGGATACGTTACTTTTGCCGCGACCAGAAAAGGTATGAGAACGAGTATTCCGATGATCAGAATAATTCTTTTTTTCATATAAACATTAATATTCTTTTAATAATTTGGTTTTACAAAAAATGAAGCTGATAAATTTACGTCAACTATTATTTCCGATTTAAGCTTTTGCAATTAAAATATGATATAATAAGGATGCCAGCTCCTTAAAACAACTCATAAAAAAAGTCCGCATCAAAAGACACGGACTTTGTAGTATAATGATATGAAATTTTTATCTGGTTAAAAGCATCTTTCCAGCGGGTGAATCAATTGTGCCGTGCAGTTTGTAGAAATAAATGCCATTTGCTACATTATGACCTGAGGTATCTTTGCAATCCCAATCTGCAAATCCGTTTTGAGGTGTTTCGAGAGTGAGAGGTAACGTTCGGACAAGCTGTCCTTTAACATTATAAATTGCCACATCAGGTGCTTCTGCGAATGCTTTTGGGGCATTGAAGGAAATCCTGGTTGAAGTCCCGAAAGGATTCGGATAATTCTGCGAGAAGAGGATATCAGGAACAGGATCGTCATTGATGCCAAGAAAACTAAAATCCAATTGAACAATACATTCGTTAATCTGACCTCCAGTATATTCTCCCTGATCAAGTACAGAAGAACCAAAATTGTTATCATCCATATACATAATGACAAATTTACCATCACTGCCATTCACATCCTGAATGATCTTCTGAGTATATGGATATACGGTTATTTGATCCGCAAAGTTATAGTTTGGATTATATATATCAGTAAGGTATAGCGGTTCCGACCAGGTTTCTCCATTATCATTCGATGCTGAAATCGCTATGAGCGGGTGGATAGCATACTCATAATATCCCGGTTCCCCAATTATAGCATAATAGATGTATGTACAGTCTGTCCAAAGTTGAATCATCCACTCGTGATCGACAGAAAAGGATTGTGCCTGTACACTACTCCACGGGCTGAGATCGTCATAATAATAGAGTGCTTGAGCATATTGAAAAAGAGTGTCTCCCGTTGCAGGATCGATCCCCCACGGTACATCATGTCCTGAACCCCCTGTATCCATCCACGGAAAAGCGGGTACATTTCTGAAAATAAAATCTGTGCCATCCCAAACAAATTCTGCCTGTGGAAGAAATCCTAACTGGAAATAATAGTATCCTTCTGAATCTTCCATAGTATATTCCTGCAAATATGGAAAATGAACACTTCCCTCATTATCTATAACTACAGTGCTCTTATACCCTCCGGCTCGTGTGTATAGTTTATCGGGAATATCTCCACCGGGCAGTTCGAATTGAGGAAGATTATCAACATCGTAAAAAGCTGAACTGGGACCATCATCATGTAGGTTTGTGGTGTCCCAGGTCTCGCCAAAATCGAAGGACTCCCACACAAAAGCGCCTTCTTGCACTGGCATATTCCCCAGATCACCTTCTAGCCAGGCTGCTAATCCGATAACTGCCACATGACCGGGATTCACATAATCTATCGCAAAGGATGCACTTGGTCTGCATGACACATCACGCCAACTATATAAAGGATATACTGCGGTCCAGTTATCTTCATTAGTAATTGCCATTACATTGGCAGTTGGTGTATTTTCTATATCAATATAAAGTATACGCATATCTTCACAGGGATGACCATAAGTATCTTCTGCTGCATTATATGACACATGATAATATCTTATCCAATCATCGCCAAGTGGTGACGGTCCTTTGTGAACTTGAGGCCAGATATATTCATCTGGGGGTGTTGAGTGGATATACCCTATCGACCACCCCCACGGAGGAATATATAGACTGTAATCATAACATGCAATACCACAAACATACTCCCGTGAAGCTTGATGCCATGTGGCAATACCATCTCCAGTAGCAGGATGCACATTGACATCACCATATCCTTGCACATAATCCTGCCAGGTTATCGTTCCATAATCACTTATTGTACCATCTGGATTCAAATAGGCAGAGTATTGTCTGCGATTCGCAGTTGAGTTCTCTCTTGCCATAAATGTCAAATATGTTCCATCTCCATATTCAGTTTGATGTGCGATCGGGTAAGTATTCAAGCCACCGGGCATATAGTCATAATATGAAGTCATTATTGTCGTGGGATAGGTAAGGAAATCGTATTCAGGAACAGGATTATTCTCTGCTATTAATTGCTGCGAACTTACAAATAAGATCACAATCAATATAAAAATCACGCCTTTCATTGTTCCTCCTTTGAGAATGAAATTCCCAAAATTTATTTGCGCATACGAAGTAAATATTCTTTCTCATTTTTTGTCAATAAAAAAAGTCCGCATCAAAAGACACGGACTTTGTAGTATAATGATATGAAATTTTTATCTGGTTAAAAGCATCTTTCCAGCGGGTGAATCAATTGTGCCGTGCAGTTTGTAGAAATAAATGCCATTTGCAACATTATGACCTGAGGTATCTTTGCAATCCCAATCTGCAAAACCTTTTTGAGAGGTTTCGAGTGTGAGAGCTAAAGTGCGGACAAGCTGTCCTTTTGCATTATAAATTGCAACTTCAGTTGCTTCACCCAACACCTTCTTGCTGTTGAAAGAAATTTTTGTTGATGCTCCAAAAGGATTAGGATAATTCTGCGAGAAGATGATATTTTGAACTGGTTCGTCATCAACTCCCACTTCGGGGAATTTGATCTGGATTACACCCTGTGTTATCTCACCGCCTGTTTGTGCTCCCTGTCCCTGAACGAATGAACCAAATGAATTATCATTAAAATAATAGTACATGATCTCTCCCCAGTCGTCACCGAGATCTTTAATGGTCTGTGAAATATATGGATACACAGTGATCTGGTTGGAGAAATCGAAGTTCGTATTGTAAATGTCTGTGAATTCGAGAGGTTCGGACCAGGTAAGTCCATTATTACTGGAGACCGAAATATAAATTATTGGATGCTGTGCATAGGCAGCATATGCAGGATCACCATCTTCAGCAAGCTGCACATACGTTCCGTCCACCCACATCTGAAGCATCCAGTTGTTTTCAATGTTTACTGCCTGTTTTTGAGTGTTTTCATGGAAGAGAGCAGATCCACCTGCGGGCTCATATTTTGAATAGGCAATACTGTACACATAGAGTGTATCATCACCTTCGACACCCCACGGCACATAATGACCTGAGGTGCCCGTATCCATCCATGGAAATTCCGGCACGTTGTGATATTCAAAACCAGTTCCATTCCACACAAGTTCAGCTGATGGAAGATAGTGGTTGAAGTAATACGTGCCCGCATCATCAAATCCATAATACTGGATATAGGGAAAATGCAACCCATAATTATCAAAAGTTGCAGTGCTGTGGTAGCCAATCGCTCCAACTTCAAGCTCCGGAAGAATTTGCTGGGCATTATCCTCAAATTGAGGAAGATTTGCAACTGTGTAGAAGTAATCAGTCGGACCATCCGAGTGCAAGTTTGCATAATCCCAGGTCTCACCGTAGTCAAAGGATTCCCACATGAATGCTCCTTGTTCTACCGGCATATCCCCGAGGTCACCTTCAAGCCACGTTGCACATCCGATGAATGCGACATGTCCGTCCAAATTGGGATCAACGGCAAAGGACTGGAAAGGTCGGCAGGATTTTGCGCGCCAGTCTGTGAACACGGTGACTTCATCCCAGTTTGCAGTATTCATGATGGAGGAAAAATCTACCCATTCGGAATTCTCAATATCCGTATAGAGGATCCGCACATCTTCACATGGATGGCCAAAGGGATCAGTTTCATTATTGTTGGACAAATGATAGATCCTCAAATAGTTTGCTCCGTCTGGAGAAGATCCGACATAAATATAGGGCCAGCAATATTGATGTGGTGGTGTATTGAGAAACACGATCGGTGTAGCCCAGAATCCGGGAATTGAGAGCAGGTGAAAGTCATCATAGTTAAATGGAAGTTTTGGATCTACGCCAAAGTCCTCGTGCCAAGAAGCAAATGGATTTCCGGTAGCGGGATGGACTGCCATGCTTCCGTAGCCCTGCCAGTAATCATAGGTGCTGATGGTTGCCCAGTTTGCTCCGACGTTTCCTGCGGCATCTGCATAAGCCCAGTACTGACGGCGATTCGAAGTGGTCGATGCGGTGCCGAAAAACGTCATGTAGGTGCCGCCGCCATAATCACTCTGCGGTCGGATAGGATAGCTGACA
>CAYUTH010000125.1:0-6931 GCA_964447485.1 uncultured Candidatus Cloacimonadota bacterium
GGAGAAGATGATGAATGAGAAGAAAAAGATCGTTGATATGCTTGCCGGCGGAAAAATAAATGCATGTCAGGCAGAAGAACTGCTCAAAGCAATCTCTTCCAAAAGAAAAAGTTCAGTAAGAACCGAAAAGCGGAGACTGGTATTTGAAATTAAAGAACAGGATTCTGAAAAGCAGATTGTACATATTGAGTTGCCTGTTTCTCTTTTGCACGCAGGTCTGAAGATATTACCAAAAGGAGCAGTTATTAATGCAAAAATAGGCAATGCCGCCTTTGATATTTCTTCAATCAACTGGGATGATATCATTTCGCAAGCAGCAGGCGGCGATGTCGGGGATCTGCTTTATATGGAAATAAATAATGAAGATGAACACCCAATAATTATCCATATTTATATTGAATAGGGGAAGAAAGATTCAGTAATTCATTTCAAAATGCATAATAAATTGACAGTATATTTCACATTTGCATCTTCTTTCTATGAGATAATTTTTGATCTTGTCATATATTGGAGATCGCATGAAAAGAATTAAAATATTTGTATTTATTATACTGGCATGTCTGCTTGCTTCATGTACAAAAGTGTATGTTCCTTATACTCTTCAGCTTCAGAAGGATTACAATCTCACCGATGAAGAAATTATGCAATTACAGTTTTATGTGTCGGATAAAGTAATACTGGAGCGTGAGATAATTGATGTCGATAAAAGAGTTTCTAAAGAACATAGGCTCAAAAAGGTCGAGGATAAACTTCTTGATCAGGTGGTATTTCGGTCCTTAACTCCGGGGGTTGCTTCGGCAGTAATGCCATATATGTTAAGAGTTGCGTTTGAGGAGCAGGGCTATCTCACATTTAAATCTGAAGGCGAACCAGAGGATTATTACTATTTCAAGAGTGATCGATACGGCAGCGAGATAAGAGAAAAAATACTTAGTTACTGTTCCTGGTTCCAGCTGATTGAAGATGAGATATTCAGTAACGGACTGGTCACCTATAACGTCAATGAGTATTGGGTATTCTTCCCGGAAACCCGTCCACATCTTCTTGTTGACGAGGAAAGTCTTGAAAAAATTAAAGAACAGCACAGAATCGTTAAGGGAATCAAGCAGAAAAAGTAATTAAGCTCAATTATCGCATGAGGGAAGGATATCAGAATAAATTTCTAATTATAAATGTAATGCAAAATTCAAAAAATTTAATTGTATTCTCTGATTATGCCTGTCTTTTTTTATCTGCATTCGTAAGAAGACCTACAATAAATCCAGCAACAAAGAGGAGAGGATAAAAAATTATTTTAGACATTTCAATTTCCCAGAAGAGAATTGTGAGAGATACCTTTGCGGAATTTTGGATCACTACTATAATTACAGCTATGACCAAAAGAATCGTAATAATTTGTTTTACTTTCATGTGAAAACACCTCGAATATTTTACTAAATTTCATAATTATCATGCAATTTTACAAAATAAGATAACATTGATTTATTGTGTATACTGAGAAAATTTCTGTCAACGATTCTGATTTCAGCCGAGTTCACAACGTAAAGCAACTGATTATCTCTCTTATAAATCCAGAAGTTTTCAAAAAAATCAGATCATATTATATGTTTGAAAAGACTGGAAAGCTTGAGCGCTAAAAAATAAAGATATGTTTAATAAATAATAATAAAATTTATATTAATTGGATTTACATATATTTTATTGTTAATAAAAAATGGAAAATATTATACAGTTCTTGACAAATCTTATTTTACTTTCGACTATTGCGTCCACTATGAATAATACTCTTTATTATGCGAAAACAATGGGTTGCTGTAAGATTTCTGCTTTACTTGGAATTAATAAAAATGAAATAGTGAGTGTGTGTATTTTATGAAATTTAATACAAAGATCGGTTCACAAAGAAATACTTCTTTTAAAAAAGTTTATACTGTTGAAAGAATAAAATTTAATTTAACCATAATAAGAAAAAAAATGTTAATGTCAAAAATAGGTAAGCCATTATATAATTCATATTTTTTTAGGCTCTTGAACCGAGTTAAGTTCGAGAAATTTATTAATATCACAGTCATGGAATCTGGGAAGTGGGCTTATGCCAACAACCCAGAAAACGTCTAATATGTTTACTATTAAATTAAAAAGATTATTCCTTTTATATGGAGGAAAAAAATGAAAAAAATTACTTTAATCTTTGTGATTATGTTGTTAACCTTCTCAGTTGCCCATGCACAATGGGTCGTTGACGAAGGCTTTGAAGGAACTTGGCCACCAGCAGATTGGACAATCATGAATAGCACCAATCCATCGAATGATATTGTCCAAACAAGTGTCCAGGCTTATTCGGGAACTTATTCAGCCCAATTCTCCTCTTATTATTCTGGATCTCCTTATGATGAATATCTTATCACCCCTGAAGTTCTCACAGTAGCTGGAGATCAAGCATCATTCTGGTATCGAGCATACAACACTTATGGTGAAAACTTTTGTGTTGGTTGGTCGTCAACTGGAACAGATGTGAATACTGATTTTACATGGGATTCTGAGATTATTGCTACATCTACAACGTGGCAGCAATATCTTAAAACTGACTTACCTGTTGGCACAAAATATGTAGCAATTCACTATTACAGTGATTACATGTACTATTTGTATGTCGATGAATTCAAAATTGGTTCAGTCCCACCAACGCAATCTGATCAATTTGGTTGGGAAGATGGATTCTCAACTGTTCTGGGTTACTATGGTGCTGCATCATTTGAAAACACCACAGAACAAGCTTATGAGGGTACTCATAGCTTGAAATATACAGATGACTCTTCTGATGCGCCCCAAGCTTATATCTGGTGGATTACCGGACTTACTGATGGGCAGACAATAGATGCGAGTTTCTGGGTGTACGATGATACAGATCAAGCATCATACCCGAAGGGAAGGATCTGGGGTCATTACACAAGTGATCCTGATAGCATCGATTCCTATGCGGGTTCTGCTGGTGGTAATGCAGACTATTCAACAATTGGCTGGTCTCAACTTTCCCATTCCTGGGTCTTCGATTCTGACGGCGGCACTCGTGATGGTTTTGTTGTAGAAGCCCGATGTTATAGCGATGCCACACATAATGTTATCTATGTGGACGACGCTGAAATAACGGTTGGCTCTGCTACAGCAATCATTCATCATCCAACTCCTCCAACTGAAGACATTGTTATTGAAGTTACTGTTGATGCCTACCCTTCTGAAGCAAGCTGGAATGTTTGGGATTATGCTGCAGGATCATGGTATTTTGGCACCAATCAAACTTTCTCTGCCGCATATGAAACAGTAATCGACACCCTTCCTCTTCCTCTTGGTGAACATGCAGTGTATTGCTGGGATTCCTATGGAGATGGTGGTATAGGTGGCTCGATTTGGAATGGTGATATACTCTTGAATGAGTGGACGTCAACGGATTATACCACTTTAGGTATCTATGATTTTTCAGTATTCGTACCATCATACGGTGATCTTGCCGGTTATGTAATGGATACAGTAACTAAAGCCCCTATCATGGATGCGCTTGTTACAACTGGTACTTATTGGGCATTCAGTGGAGCTGATGGAT
Source organism: uncultured Candidatus Cloacimonadota bacterium (assembly GCA_964447485.1). Lineage (GTDB taxonomy): Bacteria > Cloacimonadota > Cloacimonadia > JGIOTU-2 > JGIOTU-2 > Celaenobacter. Next base: position 3,602 of record CAYUTH010000125.1, read on the forward strand.
ACTATGAAATCGATGATGTCCTTGTCAGTTCAATTGCCGGTCCGTACACTGTTACCTGCGAAGCTGAAGGATTTAATCCTGCTACAGAAACAGGTGTCATTATTGAAACAGATCTCACAACCGATCTTGATTTTGACCTGACTGCTCCTACAATGGATATAGACGATACTCCGATCTCAGTACTGATGCTTCCCAACACTACCAATGATGATTATTCTATTACTATTGAAAATAATGGAAATGGTCCTTTGGATTGGAGTGCGACAGCACCTATGCCTGACAGATTGGAAATAGAAATTCCCGCATACACAGGAACCCCTCCTGTTAATACTTATAGAACTTCTGTTGAGTTAGATAATGGTGGAAACAGTGGATCAACTTCACTGCACAATCAGCCTTTGAGAGATATTCTTAGAGGATCCACAGCATGGTATCGTGGCGGTGAATATTCCACATATTTCTATGGAACCTTTGATACAGATACGCCAGGAGATATGACTGAAATCCTCGCGCCACCTCCTTGGCCAGCTTATTGTGGTGATTTTGATGCTATTCATACTGATTTCTTCTATACCAATAATAACACTGATTATAACATTTACAAAATTGACTGCGCTACTGGCAACGCAACCTTGGTTGGATCTACTGGACTTACGAGTTATTTCAATGGTATGGCTTGCGATAAGGTAAGCAATGTTATGTATGCTTGCACTGGAACAACCCTTTATACTATTGATCTCGGCACTGGCGCTGCGACGTTAATCGGTCCTATGGGTAGTTCAACAATGGTGAACCTTGCATGTGACGGAAGCGGTAACCTTTGGGGCGTAGATATTTCTGACGATAACCTCTGGTCAATAGATAAGAATACAGGGGCTGGATATGCTGTTGGAGCTACAGGATTTGCTGCTAATTATGCACAAGCCATGGCTTGGGATCCACAAACCGATGTTCTCTTCTGGGCAGCATATGGTGGTGGTCTCAATGGTAACCTTCGGGTTATTGATAGAACAACAGGAAGCTCTGCTTTTGCCGGTGATTTTGAAGGTGGTCGCGAAGTTACAGTCTTTGCATTTCCTGGAGGTGTGGATTCATGGTTGGCCTTAGATCCGACCTCTGGTACTATTCCAGCCGGTGGTTCAGAAGATGTTCAGCTTACATTTGATTCAAACGGAATCCTACCCGGTGAAAGCCTGTTTGGCGATATTGAGTTCTATTCTGATCCTAACGTTGGTACAGTGAGTGTTCCCGCTGAAATGACTGTCTATATACCGGAAGGTTATGTGTTTGAGGGATTTGATGATCCCGACTTCCCGCCATTTGGTTGGCAAAACGTCGATAGCTGGAACAGATTTACTAATGATCCTTATTCTGGTGATGGTTATGCCAGAACAAGTTGGTATCATAAATATGATGCGATACTTAATACACCCAGACTTATACTGGGAGATGAAGACTTCATTAGCTTCTATTGGATCAATGCGAATCTATATGATTCAAAGGGAGAAAAAATAGAAGGTGGAGACACACTCTATGTTGAAGTAAGTAATACTTACAACAACACTGTCCCGGTGTGGGAAACCTTAATTGCTCTCAGCTCAGAGGAAGAGATGACCGAATACGAGAACGTATTGGTTTCAATTCCTCCTGCTTATGCAGGGCATTCTGCCAAGCTAAGATTCAGACATCGTTCCTTGTTGAACGCAATTTCCAGAGGTATCGGACTGGATAATATCATCATGCCTCCTCCTTACTTACCTGTTAACTTCAGCGTGGATCCGGAATATCAATCTGATTATGATGCACAAGAGGTTACTGTAGATTATGATGTTGAAATTACCAATGAAGGCGTTCAGGCTGATAGATACTATATCTCGGTCCTTGATTCAAGAACAACAAAAGATGTTCTCCTCTCTGAAGGCTTTGAAAGTGCTGTTCCTCCTGTCGGCTGGACTCAGGAATATGTCGCTGGTACAATAAACTGGATTCAAGCTACAGAAGGACAATATGGTTATCCGCCAGCAGCGTATGAAGGGACATATCTTGCAATGTTCTATGATGGCTCTTATAACGGATATACTACGAAACTTGTTACTCCTGAAATAGCATTTTCAGATGCCAAAGATGGTGAGTTGACCTTCTGGCATACACAGTATGTGTGGGCAGGTGATCAGGATGAATTGCGTGTTTATTACAAAAATTCTCCTACTGGTACGTGGACACTTCTTGAATCATATACTACTGATGTAAGTACGTGGACTCAAAGAACTATTTCACTACCAAACACAAGCTCAACCTATTATATTGCTTTTGAAGGATTAGCAAATTATGGATATGGTGTGTGTATTGATGATGTACAAGTAACTGGTTCCGGCGGTCCCGGTCCAGGTCCTGGTCCTACAGGTTGGCCCGCGACAGTTAGTGTGCCATATCTTGATCTTGAACCAGGTGAATCTGGCGGCTTTGTCGTGAGTGTTGCAATTCCAGAAGATGCGGTTCTTGATGATGTAAATACATCAACAGTGTATATTGCTTCACGTGAGGAGCCAAATGTCAATGAGACAGCAGTGGTTCAGACCACTTGCCATCCCAAAGACCCATATGAACCAAATGATCTTATGGTAGATGCAACTCCTGCCGATTTTGAATTCGTCTCAGATGGCGCACAGATATACTACAATCCGGATTACAGAGACAAAGACATTGATATCTATACAATCGATTGCCTCGAAGGCGATATCGTATGGTGTGCCTTTGAACTTCCTGTCGATGAAACACAATTTGACGGAGCTATCAAGCTCGTTGATGCTGATTCCACAGAACTCGCCTGGGCAGATTCCTGGGCAGGCGGCGGCAGTGAATATCTGCAATACAGGATCCTCGAAGACGGCACCTACTACTGGATACTTGGAAAATGGACCAATGTCCTTGAAGGAAAAGCTTCTAAGAAGACAATGATCAGAGGTGAGAATACAACATTCTATACTGTTACCTTTGATCTCATACCTTCACCTGAAGTTGAGGTTGAACCGCTTGCGCTTACTCTCGGTATGATCGCGGGTACTGGCGGCACAGTGTCAGATGAGCTTTACATCTCGAATATTGCTTCTGATGCTTTGGCAGAAGACCTTAACTGGGATATTGAAGTACAAATCCCCGGTGTCGAAACCTTATATCATTCTGGCTTTGATGATGCTGCATACTGGACAGTAAGCGGCGGCGCAAATTGGGGTATATCCAGCTCAAGTTATGCCGGCGGCACTCCTCCTGAAGCACGCTTCTACTGGAGTCCTAATGTGACAGCTCTTCAAAGACTGATAAGTCCTGTTA